>NZ_CP016953.1:2077500-2275471 GCF_001708305.1 Streptococcus himalayensis | reverse complement strand
ATTGGCATAAACGCTGGCCGGACCAAGATGCGATGAGAAACCTTGATGATAAGGGAGCTCAGCAAACTCCGGGTTGGAGCCGTGAAGCATTGGAGTTCTTGATTCACGAACGTCATGTTAAAGCTCTTGGTCATGAAACCTTGGATACTGATAGTGGTCAAACTGCCTATGCTAATGGTGGTAGTCTTCACCAAGAGTATTATTTGCTTGAACAAGGGATTTATCAGGTTGAAGTCTTGGCTAACTTAGATCAGGTACCAGCAACAGGTAGTATTATTTCGATTGCTTATCCTAACTGGGATAAGGCAACTGGTTCGCCAGTTCGTGCCGTAGCTTATGTATCTGAATAGGATGGAAGAGAGGAATGATGGATATGGCTAGAGAGTATTCTTTTGAAACCAAGCAACTTCATGCAGGACAAGGCATTGATCCTACAACTAAATCACGAGCAGTGCCGATTTATCAAACGACCTCTTTTGTCTTTGATAGTGCACAGGAAGCAGAAGATATTTTTGCCCTTCGCAAACCTGCTAATATCTATACTCGGATTACCAATCCTACGACGGCTGTTTTTGAAGAGAGAATGGCTGTACTAGAAGGTGGAGTTGGTAGTCTTGCTACGGCTTCAGGTATGGCGGCTATTACTTATACTGCACTAGCACTGGCTCATGCAGGGGATCATATTGTTTCTGCGATGACAGTTTATGGTGGAACCTTTAATCTTCTTAGTGAAACGCTACCCCGTTATGGTATTACGACAAACTTTGTGGACGTGGCAGATTACGAGGCAATCGACCAAGCCATTCAGGAAAATACAAAGTTTCTTTTGGCTGAAACCCTAGGCAATCCTCTTGGGAATGTCGCAGATTTGGAGAAATTAGCTGAGATTGCTCATAAACATCAGATTCCATTAGTTGTTGATAATACCTTTGGAACGCCCTATCTCATCAATGTTTTCTCTCATGGGGTTGATATCGCTATTCATTCTGCCACCAAGTTTATCGGTGGTCATGGAACGACGATTGGTGGTGTGATTGTTGACTCTGGTCGCTTTGATTGGGAAGCGTCTGGTAAATTCCCACAGTTTGTGGAACCTGATCCGTCTTATCATGGATTGTCTTACACGAAAGATGTCGGGGCAGCAGCTTTTATCACAGCTGTTCGTACACAGTTGCTCCGTGATACAGGAGCTAGTATCTCGCCGTTTAATGCCTTCCTCCTAACACAAGGCTTAGAAACCCTATCCTTACGTGTGGAACGCCATGTCGAAAATGCGAAGGCAGTAGCTGAATATTTAGAGAAACACCCTAAAGTAAGGAAAGTGAATTATGCTAGTTTGCCTTCAAGTCCCTATTATGGTTTAGCTCAGAAGTATTTGCCACTAGGAGCCAGTTCTATCTTTAGCTTTGAAGTTGAGGGCGGTGCAGTAGAAGCTCGTAGGGTAATCGATAACTTAGAAATCTTCTCCAACTTAGCGAACGTTGCAGATGCAAAATCATTAGTGGTTCATCCTGCTACAACAACTCATGGTCAGATGTCTGAAGAAGACTTACTCGCTTGTGGTATCAATCCAAGCCAGATTCGATTATCTATCGGCTTAGAGAACGTTAAGGATTTAATTGAAGATTTACAGATTGCCTTGGATAAAGCATTTGAGAATTAAGATATGAAACAGCACCTTGAATTACTTAAGAAAAAGGAGATATGAAGTTAAGGTACTGAGTGACGATTCCTTTAAAAATCTATGGATGACTGATAACCTAACATTTAAAGGTTTCAACTTGAGCTTACTCAATGGTTGTGAATGGCAATTCAATGTCTTTGGAAGAGAGCTCGAAAGATACAGTCATCATAAGAACGGAGTTTATTCGATTGGGTGAAAGACCAAGCGACCTAGAGACCGATTGAATAGTTGATTATCGTTATCTTTTCAAGGAAGATAAAACTAAAACAAGGGAAATTGGTAGTTCTATAGAAAAGAAGAGCACTTCACCTAGTGAGGTGCTCTTCTTGTGTCCTCACGGATAAATGATGGAGGAGCTTTCAGTCGCATCCATTTTTCAGGCGATCCTCCACTGACGAAGCTTGTTATGTAGGTTTTGAAAATGGTATACTTTAAACAAAGTCAAAAAATTCTTAGCTGAAATGGTATAATTTTTTAGAGAAAGGGGTAAAGATGAAACACGAAGCAATCATGACAGATGATTTTCTACCCGTTAAAGTCATTATTCACAATGAACAGATGCCAGCGAATACTCCCCCACACTGGCATAGATCCATAGAAGTCAATGCTATGCTTGAATGGCCCCTGAGTAAGATAGGAGTTGCTGGAGAGACATTCGAAGCGGAAACGGGACGAATCTGGATGGCAAATAGTATGTCTCCTCATTTCAATCAAAGTTTAACATCAATTGGAAAAAGACGAGCTGTATCCATACAGTACCCCTTTCATTTTGTTAAAAGTTTATATCCTGATATTGAGAAAGGAAGTTTTATCCTGAATTCCCAAGAAAGTTTTACGAAAGAGCAGTGGGAAATCTATCAAATAGAACTTTTTCCACGGATGGAAAAACTCTATGATCTTCATAAGGAAAATGAACAACTCTATCGATTGCAGGTTCATATTGTAATCTTAGAAATTCTACATATTCTCTTAAAAAATTTTTTTACAACAGCAATTCCCTTATCAAAAATTGCTTTAACAAATGAGATGGTCGAGAGAATTCATGCTGTTGTAGACTATGTAGATACTTATTATAACAGTGAAATCTCACTTGAAGATATTGCGCGACTGTTGCATCTCTCCAGAGGATATACTGCTCAGATGCTAAAAGAAAATTTAGGCATGACATTGGGGGAGTATGTTTCCTTTATCCGTTGTCAAAAAGCTAGAAAAGACTTACTCAACCTTTCATTAACGCAGACGGAAATTGCTCAACGTCATGGATTTTCTGGATTGCGAACAATGAATCGACAACTAGTTCAGCACTTTGGTGTGACAGCTAAAGAATTTCGAGCATTTAGTCAAGTATCGGACTGAATGCCCAAAACTGATGACGAAACTATCTGTGACAAAAATAGTATTGTGATAAACTAGAGTAAAAATTCTAGGAGGCTCATGCCATTGTCGCATACACTCATTGAAAAACTTGCCTATTCTATTGAAAAAAAGGAAGATTTATCACGAAAGAGCATAGCCAGGTATGCTGTGAGAGCCATATTAGCTACAATGTATATCACCCTCGGAACGGCTATTGGAGTCTATATTTCTCATTATGCTAATGTAATGTTGCCAGGGAGTGGTAAATTTTTCTATGCATTTATGTTCAGCGGTTGCCTTCTTATGATATTTTATATGAATGCAGAGTTAGGAACTTCCAATATGATGTATATGACTAGCGCAGTATATAATCAACAGTTAAAATGGCAAACAGCCTTAAAAATATTATCAATTTGTCTTTTTTTCAATTTTGTTGGAGCAGTTCTATTTTCCTATCTGATTTCCCTTACGAATGCCTTCAATCATCTTGAAACGGGACATTATCTTTTTGATTCTGTTGCGGCGAAACTGGACAAATCCTCTTTATCCCAGTTCGTTGAAGGTATTCTTGCAAACATTGTCGTCAATACGGCTGTTATTGTCTACCTTCAAATGAAGGACGATGGAGGTAGAGTTCCGGTCACTATTTTTATCATCTATATTTTTGCTTTTTTAGGCTTTGAACATCTCATTGCGAATTTTGCCTCTTTCTCATTGGCGTTTTTTATAAATGGTGGGGCAATTGATGGAATGACGGCTATAAAAGTTGTATCCAATTTCTTTTTCGCATTTTTAGGAAACTATGTTGGTGGTGGATTACTTATTGGCCTTGTCTATTCATGGCTAAATAAGGGGAATTCAATTTATCGTGATTAATATAAAATTCAATCATCTTTTCTTCGAGATAAGGTGATTTTTTGTAATTTTGAATACAGATATCGGACTGTGCGCCCAATTTTCCTATAAAAATGTCCTGCATTCAACATGATAAACGCTTACAATAAGAGTATAAAAACGTTTACAAAAGGAGTCTTATAGATGACAAAATGGGAAATTGTTCAACGACAGATTCAAGATGCAGTTGATAATCAGGTTATTGCAGGCGCAGCCATTCATATTGTAAAAGATGGGGAAACGGTTCTAAATGCCGGTTTCGGACAAGATAAACGAGATAGTATCTATCGGATTTATTCTATGACCAAGGTGGTAACAGCTGTAGCTATTTACAAGCTCATTGAGGAAGGGAGATTGCAGATAACAGATTGTTTAGCAGACTATTTACCTGCATTTGAAAACCATGTTTTTTACAATAAGAATGGAAAGTTAGCTCTTGGTAGAAAGATTACAATCAAAGATTTATTGAATATGACGTCTGGTATGCCTTATCCTGGAGAAGATTCACAAAGCGCGATTAGAATGAAAGAATTTGAACAAGAAATAGTGTTGAAAATGAGGAATGGCACAAGATATTCAACCAAAGAACTCATGAATTTGGTAGCAGCTGTTCCTGGGGAATTCGAAGCAGGAACAGAGTGGAGCTATGGTATCTCAGCAGATATTCTAGGTGGAGTCATTGAAGTTGTCACTGATCAAACATTAAGTCAGTTTTTTGAAGAACACATTTTTCAACCGTTAGGTATGTCTGATACAGGATTTTTCGTTCCTGAGAAAAAATTAGACCGAATAAGTGCGATTACTAGGCGCCATCCTGAGTTCCAATATGTTGATACATTTGATAGAAAAGCGCTCGAGACAGATGTGACTGACTATTTAACATTGCCCTTTGTGTATGATGTTAATACTGTAGAGCCTCAATTCTTATCTGGTGGAGGCGGCTTGTATTCAACAGCCCAAGATTTTAATCAATTAGCCCAATGCTTGTTAAATGGTGGTAAATACGCTGAAGGTCAATTACTTCAAGAATCTACTGTCAAAGAAATGACCCAATTCCCGAGTGAAGATAGAAATTATTCAAAAGTGCATGCGAAGGCGGTTGGAAATGGTATTCCAGGTTATTCCTATCATAACTTACTAAGAATTCTGACTCATCCAGATGAAGCTAAAGTACTTGGTGTTGGTGGAAACGTTGGAGAATTTGGTTGGGATGGTGCTGGCGGAAACTTTGTCGTGATTGATCCAATTGACAATATTTCTGTTGTATTTATGATGCAGGATTTGCATGCAGCTGAACCGATTCTTAGACGAAACATGTATCGAACAATCTTTCAATAATGACTAGGAGAAAAAACAATGAAAAAGAACTCTTCCTTATTTAAAATCTCACTACTTTCAATTTCTTTATTATCTGCTTTGGCACAGGCTGTTTCTGCAGCGTTTCCAGCTATGTACGAATCGTTTCCAAATGAAAGTTCAGCAGCTATTGAAACCTTGGGGACAATTCCAAATTTTGGCATGCTATTTGGACTTCTAGTAAGTCCACTGCTCATTCGAATGACGAATAAAAAAACAACTGTAATGATTGGTTTGTTAGTCGCTTTAATTAGTGGTGTATTTCCGATGATTGCTACAAATTATTCTCTAATTCTGATTTCTCGGGTATTGCTAGGAGTTGGAATGGGACTATTTGCCTCGCTAGCAGTAAGTATGATTGCTGATTACTTTGAAGGAAATGAATTGTCCACCATGCTAGGTTTTCAGAATGCTATGGGAAGTGTTGGTAGCGGTGTATGTTCACTGGCACTTGGTTATTTGTTGAGTTTTGGCTGGCAAGCTGCCTTTTCAATCTATTTCTTGGCAATACCTGCGATTGTTCTATTTGGTTTATTTGTTCCTTCTGATGAAAAACAAAATGTCAAACAAGAGTTGCAAGAAGAAAAAAAGGCAACAAAACAAACATTAAGCTTACCTGTGTTACTGATTGCTGTAGTCTTATTTTGCTTTTTCATCATCTTGGTGCCGATGAGCTATAAGATGCCACAACTTGTTGTCAGTAAAGGGATAGGAACCGCAGGGGATGCATCAACTATTTATGGGATTTTTACATTAGTTGGCATTCCAGTCTCACTTGGATATGGTTTTTTGAAAAATAAAATTGGACAGAATCTGTATCCAATGAGCTTATTATGCTTAGTTCTTGGTTTTGGTACCATGTCACTGACTACTAACTTAGCTTTGCTTTATATGGCAGGTATTATCAATGGAATTGGTTTTGGTCTAGCAGTTCCTTTTGGGTATAACTGGATTAGCGAAGTTGCTGATAAAGAATCGGTTAATTTGGCAACAACGGTCGCTTTGTTGAGTATAAACATGGGAGTTTTCCTATCTCCAGTTGTTATGAATGGATTGGGCAATCTTCTTACCGATGGTCAACCAGATACTATCATGCGCATTTCAGCTGTTGGATTTATAGGATTGATTTTTATTTCGAAAAGTATTCAGGTATTTTTAGCGAAAAGTAAGTAAAACCTACTCCAGTTGATAGATGAGACTGTTTTTGATATTATCTATCAAATGGGCATCCTAGGCAATATGCCAGAAGATAACCAGTTGAGTTTGTTTGATGACTTGTTTTAGAGAGTGAAAAACCATTTTGGGAAAGGTCCAAAATGGTTTTTTGTATATTTGTTTTGTAATGGAAAATACTGAATAGTTGGGGTAGCTGTTGTTTGACAAGCATTAGTTTCCAATCAGTTGATGTTCTTTGAGATAATCCTTTGCGACCTGGCTAGGGGATTTGCCTTCGACATTGACTTGGTAGTTCATGTCTTGCATTTTTTCTTCTGTGATGGTGCCAGCCAGCTGATTGAGAATTCCTTCTAGTTGTGGATATTTTTTTAGTGTTTCTTGGCGGATGAGGGGTGCTCCCTGATAAGGTGGGAAGAGTTGTTGGTCATCCTTGAGCGTCTTGAGATGGTATTCTTGCAGTTCACTATCTGTAGAATAGGCATCAATCAGTTGAACATTGCCGTTGTCAATGGCCTTGTAACGAAGGGCGGGTTCGAGTGTCTTCACTTGGAGATGGAGCTTGTAACGGTCTTTCAAGCCATTTCCTCCGTCTTCACGATCGTTAAATTCCAAGCTAAAGCCGGCAGTAGCAGTCGATTGAACTTTTGCGAGGTCGGAAATCGTTTCAAGTCCATGTTCCTTGGCATATTCTTCTTTGACTGCAAGAGCATAGGTATTTTGATAGCGCATGGGCTTTAGATAGATTAGCTTGTCTTGTTCAAAAATGCCTTTTCGGGCTGCTTGATAAACTTCTTCGGGGTCATTGGAGGTGCTCGGTGGCTGTTTCAGTAAGGTGGAAGTGACGGTTCCTGTAAATTCTGGATAAAGATCAATCTGTCCAGTCTTCAAGGCTTCATAGACAAAGGTAGTTTTACCAAAATTGGGTTTCACTTCGACGGTAATATCTGTCTGATCTTCAATCAATTCCTTGTACATATTGAGCAAAATTTCAGGTTCAGATCCTAATTTCCCAGCAATGACAATCTTATCCTGCATCATCATAGACATCGGAAGAAGAGAAAGGGAGCTAATGCCTAGTAGGGCTACAAAGGAGATGAAAATGGTCTTGAGACTGCGTTTTTCAACTAAGCCAATCAAGAAATGAAAGAGGAGGGCAAGCAGGGCTGAGCTAATGGCTCCGATGAGAATGAGGGAACTATTGTTGCGATCAATCCCCAATAAGATGAAAGAGCCTAATCCCCCTGCTCCAATGAGAGCAGCCAGAGTCGCTGTTCCGATAATAAGAACAGTCGCTGTCCGAATGCCAGATAGAATGACAGGGGCCGCTAAGGCAATTTCGAATTTTTTTAATTTTTCCCAACGATTCATCCCAAAGGCTGTAGCAGCTTCTTGGAGAGATGGATCAATCTCCTGAAGTCCTGTGATGGTATTTTGCAGAATAGGAAAAATAGCATAGACAATCAGGGTCAAAATGGCAGGAACTTTGCCAATCCCAAAGATGGGGATGAGTAGGCCTAAAATGGCTAGTGAGGGAATGGTCTGCAAGACGCCTGTAAATTGTAGGAGAAGATTGGCCACATGTTCACGTTTTGAAACGAGAATAGCCAGTGGAATAGCGATTAAAATTGCAGATGCTACTGCCACAAAGGAGATTTGCAAATGCTCCCCAAGAGCCAACAACCAGTCTTCTTTTCGATCTAAAAATGTTTGAATCAAATCGTTCATCATCGTCTCCTATACCTGAAAGAAATCAGCCACAAACTGAGTAGCAGGAGCTGCTTGAATTCGCTCAGGTGTGTCGAGCTGTAGAATGCTTCCCTGATCCATAATGGCAATTCGATCGCCTAATTTGATCGCTTCTGTCATATCATGAGTCACAAAAATCATGGTCATCTGAAATTCATGCTGAATTTTTTTGACTAAGTCTTGCAATTGCTCTCGTGAAATCGGATCAAGGGCGCTAAAGGGTTCATCGAGAAGCAAAACTTTAGGGCGAGCAATAATGGCTCGTAAAATACCAATTCGCTGCTGTTCTCCACCAGAGAGTTCGCTGGGCATACGGTGAAGATACTCTGCAGGAGGAAGTCCGACTAAGTCGAGTAATTCCTTGGTTCGAATGTCAATGTCTTTTTTAGACCATTTTTTCATCTCAGGGATAAGGGCAATGTTTTCAGCCACTGAAAGATTGGGGAAAAGAGCGATTTGCTGTAAGACATAGCCAGTTGATAGGCGTAATTCTCGTAAATCATACTCTTTGAGACGCTTGCCGTCCAAGTAAATATTGCCTTCGTCTGGCTCGATCAAGCGGTTGAGCATTTTCAGTGTTGTTGTTTTTCCACTACCACTTGCGCCGACCAAGACAAAGAATTCTCCATCGAAAATGGTGAAGGCTTGGTCTTTTAAGACATACTTGCCCTTAAATTGTTTGCTGACCTGTCTAAATTCAATCATGAGATACCTGACTTTCTAATCAGAATGCTATTTTTATAGGATAAATTAATGGGATAATATAGAATATCAATTCTAGTGTCTTTAGTTTACCATTTATAAAAAGGAAGGTCAAAATCTTGCTACGAAAACAGAAAAAGAGTAGAATAATCGCTCATGCCAAAGAAAATTCTGAGTGTTTATAGGTCTTGTAAAACTAACTAAAAAAGGTCTGGAACCTGGTCCAAACCTTTGTATACTATTTTAGAGAAGATTTTTCTTTTGTCATTTGCCAGTGATTGATTCCGATAAAGAGGATGGTGAAGATTACCATCAATAGAGCATAAACAGGCAGTGTTTGACTGGTTAGCGTTGCAATTTCCAAAAGTTTTTGAAGGAAGATAGCAGAGCCTAAGAAGCCAAGGACAGACCATAAAATCAGACCAATTCGCCATGGATTGAGTGGTAGGCAGGCTCTGACAACGGATAGGAAACCGATAGAGCCAAGGAGGTAGTAAAGGAGCGTTGACTCTTCTAGCTCGCTCCAGCCGACTATATTGCCAAAGATTTTGACAAACAAGACGCTAAAGACAACCATGAGACCGCTCGGTAGAGCCTTGAAAATCGATTTTTTCAGGAATTTTGGCTCGACAGGGCTGATATTGCGCTCAAAAGTGAGGACAAATGGTGGGAATCCTTCCACAAATTGGTCGATCATGGTGATTTGAACGGGGATGAAAGGAAAGACCAGTAGCCACTCAGGATTTCCAAGTAAAATACTAGAAATACAGATAATAGCAAGTAGGAAGGAATAAATGGTCTTGATAAAGAAAATCGGAGCAATGCGTGCGATGTTATTGACCACGCGGCGTCCTTCAAAGAGAATTTCTGGAACGTCGTTGAAGTCAGAGTTGAGCAAGACGAGATTGGCGATTTGGCGTGTGGCTGGATCACCTTCGGCCATGACAATCGAGCAATCTGCTTCGCGAAGGGCAAGGATGTCATTGACCCCATCTCCCGTCATGGCAGTCGTGTGGCCGGCTTGTTTCAAGGTCTGGATAATCAAGCGTTTTTGATGGGGAGAGACACGCCCGAAGATGGCGGTTTCTTCAGCCATTGCAACGAGTTCCTCATCTAGAACCTTGGAGCAGTCTACATAACTTTGGTAGTTGCTAAAGCCTGCTTTTTGTGCAATATTTGAGACAGTCACAGGGTTGTCCCCTGAGATGATTTTCAGCTGAACATCTTGACTGCGGAGGTATTCAAGCGTATCTTCGACTCCGTCACGGATTGGATCGGTGATTTCAAGGACAGCAATTGGTATGATTTGTTGCGGGAGCACCATGTTTTGGTAGTCCATTTTTTCAGTGCTAAGTGCCAAGGTCAGGACACGTGAACCTCTCATTTGGGCAGCATGAGCAGCGTCCAGCTCTTCATTTAAGAGCATTTCTGGTGCTCCAAGAAAGACGGTTCCAATCCCTGCCATTTCCATAGCCCCCCATTTTCGGTCGCTTGAAAAGGGAATAATATGGTCTGCAGTGTAGCTTGCCGTTTGGTTGAATTTTTTGCGGATAGCTTGGGAAGTTGGATTGTTATCATCGCTACGTGCCATATAACTACTAAGAATAGCAGAGATCCTTTCTTCTGGGTATTCAGGTGAGAGAGAAATGACCTCTTCAACTTGCATTTTACCTTGAGTAATGGTTCCTGTTTTATCCAAACAAAGCATATCGACACGAGCCAGGGTTTCCACAGAGTACATTTCCTGTACCAAAACCTTGCGCATCCCTAGTTTAATAACAGCTGTTAAAAGAGAAGTAATGGTCAAAAGAGCGATTCCTTTTGGCAACATACCAAGAAGTGCTGTTGAAGAATTGACCACTGAATCCTTAACCGGAAGAGCCTTGATGAGAAGGGCTTCTAAAAAGAGGGCGATACCAAAAGGAATGATAATTTTCCCAGTGAAGCCAGCAATTTTTTCTAAGGATTTCATGATTTGAGAGTTGATAGGCTTGACAGTTTTAGCCTCCATCATGAGTTTTGCAGCGTAGTTATTAGCTCCCACATGAATAACCTTGGCCCAGACGTGACCGCTGGCTAGAAAACTGCCAGAGAGAATTTGGTCTCCTTCGCTTTTTTTGACCAAGTCGCTTTCTCCTGTCAACATGGCTTCATTTGCCTCGGCAAAGCCAGTTAGGATGAGGGCATCACTAGGGATTTGTTCACCAGCAGAGAGTTCAAAAACGTCATCGAGAACCAAGTCTTCTGGATTGATGAGCTGTTCTTTTTCATCCCGCAGGACTGTGACTTTTTCTTTGGTCATCAGATTGAGCTTATCAACCATGTGTTTGGCTCGAAGTTCTGTGACAATTCCTGAAAAGGCATTGAAGCAGATGACCGCAAAAAAGACCATATTTGACCAAGCTTGGACACTTGCGAGAGCAAGGGCGATGGCAAAGTTAAGTGCATTGAACAGTGTAAAGACATTGCGCTTGATAATCTGCCAAGTGCTGGTACTGGTATCTGTTGAAAAATTGTTGCTTAAACCTTGGGCTAAACGCTCCTTCACATCCGAAGAAGTCAGCCCCTGTAATTCTTTTTTATCCATACCTACTATCTTATCAGTTTTTCTAAAAATTGCCAACTCTATGACTGCTTTAAGACCGAATTCATGAAATGAAGTATATAGGGCTAGGATGTTTGAGCTCGGTAGCTAATACTCGTCAAAAATCAAAAGAAAAATAAGAGGCTATTCGCAGAAAGTGCCATACTCATTTAATGTCAAAAACAGCTCTTTTATCTATGATGCTTGATTTGTACTTTAAAATCGAGCAAGCTAAGTGAGTTAAATATCCTATTTTTTTCAGTAGATGAAATAAAAAGTGATAGAAAAAAGGGAATTTATGGCTGAAGTATTTAAGAAAGCCGCAACATCACTAACTTTGATTTTCGATGGGCATAAGAGGATTTTGGCTAGAAAGCTAGCTGCTTGGGAGGAGGTTGAACATTGCGAGTTGGCTGAGGATAGGGTATAATGGAAAAAAGGAGGACTTATGTTTTATACCTATTTACGTGGATTAGTCATGTTTTTACTCTGGGGAGCAAATGGCAATGCCCATTTTCACCATTTGGAGAACATTCCTTCCCAAGAGGAGAATTATATTTTAGTGGCACCTCACCGAACTTGGTGGGACCCCGTTTATATGGCATTTGCCACGAGACCCAAGCAATTCATTTTTATGGCCAAAAAAGAACTTTTCCAAAATCGAGTGTTTGGCTGGTGGATTCGTATGTGCGGAGCTTTTCCGATTGACCGAGCTAATCCAGGAGCGGGTGCGATTAAATACCCTGTGAAAATGCTTAAAAACAGCCAACGTTCCCTGATTATGTTTCCAAGTGGCAGTCGGCATTCTACCGATGTCAAAGGAGGTGTTGCCTTGATTGCCAAAATGGCGAAAGTAAGAATTATGCCAGCTTCTTATACGGGACCGATGACCCTAAAGGGCTTAATTCGAGGTGAGCGTGTGGATATGAATTTTGGAGAGCCGATTGATATCTCAGATATTAAGAAAATGAATGACGAAGGGGTGGCAGAAGTAGCCAATCGCATCCAAACAGCGTTTGATACCCTTGATCAGGAAGTGGCAGCTATGCAGCTCAAAAAGGGACCAAATCCTTGGTTATTGCTTCCTCGTCTTCTTGTCTTTGTTGTGGCTGTTTTAGTAGCTCTTTTAACCTTTGCTGTTAGTTTTGTTGCGAGCTTTGTTTGGGATCCAGACAAGCACAGAAAGTAGGATGATATGAAGGAATTGGTCTTATACAAGCGTATGCCCAATTGGACAGCTGACACACTGCCAGCTGCAGTTAGAAGGCAACACAATACCAAACCAGGGACTTGGGCACATTTGCAGATCGTCAAAGGAAGCCTTGCTTTTTATGAATTGACAGAGCAAGGAGAGGTCACTGCTAAGCATATCTTTACAGCAGATTCAGAAATTCCCTTTGTGAAACCAGGAGCTTGGCATCGGGTCGAGCCCTTGACCGATGACTTGGAGTGCTATTTGGAATTTCATTGCCAGTTGAAGGATTATTTCCCAAAGAGATATGGGCTTGGTGCTGTACATTCAGAAGTAGTGGAAGTGGCTGAACATCTGGATTTTGAGAAGGTTTTAGACCTTGGCTGTGGAAGTGGTCGCAATAGTCTTTATTTGGCAAAAGCTGGAGCCAGCGTTACAGCAGTGGACAAAAATGAGCTTGCTCTAGCACAATTGAGCGAATTAGCTAGTCAAGAAAATGTAGAGCTAGATATTCAAACCTACAATATCGAAGAGGCTGCTTTGACAGATATGTATGACCTGATTGTCTCAACGGTGGTTTTCATGTTTTTAAATCCTGAGAGCATTCCAGATGTTCTTTACAATATGCAGGAGAGCACCAAGATAGGTGGCTACAACCTTATCGTCTGTGCGATGGATACAACCAGTCACCCTTGCTCGGTCTCTTTTCCGTTTACTTTTAAAGAAGGGGAATTAAAGGCCTATTACCAAGATTGGGAATTGATTAAATACAATGAAAATCTTGGGCATTTGCACAAACGAGACGAGAATGGAAATCCTATAGAGCTTCAATTTGCAACGCTTTTGGCTAGAAAAGTGAGATAATATGAAAGTTGCTGTATGTTTGTATCCCTCTTGCTCACTTCAAGAAATAACTTCTTTAACAGCGAGTCTTGCACTTTTTGTCGGTGCAGAGATTGAGTATATAGCGGCTCGAAAAGAGCTCTATAATAGTGAGGAGGGACTGACCTTTTTGCCAAGTGCTCAGTTTTCTGAGGTCCATCCAAATGATTACGACACAATCCTCCTAACAGGGACTATGGAGACGTTAAAATCCCTTTATGACGAGGACTTTTTAGCTTTTTTGCAGGCTATCCATCCTCAACAAACAGTGGTCGGAGCCATTTCCTCATCTCCTCTATTTCTAGCTAAAGCAGGACTTTTAAAGGGAAAGCGATACACGGGTGGACTATATATGGAAATGGTGGCACATTTTGATTTTTTTGAGCAAGAGAATTTCTGTCATCAACCGCTGGTCTGTGATGGAAATGTGATTACAGCCCTTGGTTTTGCCTATCAGGATTTCGCTATCGCTGTGTTAAAAGCCCTAGAAGTTCCTCATCCTGAGCGTTTCTTTGCGAGAAAATCAGTCTATGAGAAGAAAGAGCTAACCTTTTATCTTGGCGAGAAGCCTTGGCAGGACATGTTGAAAGAAATAGCACGCTATGAAGAGTTGAAGATAAAAACAAGCTAGATAAAGGATGTCGGTTTTATTAATTTCGTTTCTCCATAAGTGCACAGAATGAAGAAAAAATAGCAAAGAGCAGAAAATCGCAAATGGTCATGAAAGCCTGCGATTTTCCGCTCTTTTTAGGATTTCAAATGAATGAGGAAGCGTCCCTTGTCTAGGGGGAGGAGTTGAACGTCTTGTCCATAAAATTGACTGAGGGTTTTCACGGTCAAGATTTCTTCTCGTTTGCCCTGAGTGACAATTTTTCCTTCTTTTAAGAGGAGGACATGACTGATATCTTTCGTGATTTCTTCGGCATGATGGGTAACATAGAGGATGGTCGGGGCTTCTTTGAGTTGACGAATCTGTGTGATTTGGGACAGCAGACGTTCACGGGCGATGAGGTCAAGCCCGCTAGTAGCTTCATCAAAGATAAGGAGTTGTGGACTAGCCATCAGACTACGAGCAATGAGTAGGCTTTGACGCTCCCCTTGGGATAAGCTAGCATAGCTTCTTCCTATCAAATGGGCAATACCTAACTCTTGCATCCTTGTTTTTGCAGCTTGCAATTCTAAATCCTCAATTGCTCGATAGAGGATGCTGCTTTTATACTTGCCTGTTAAGACGATTTCTTCTGCCAGCATGTGACTGGGGAAGCGTTCAGCGATAAAAGAGCTGACAAATCCGATTTTATCACGAAGTTGGGGAATTTGGTCTGTTCCAAAATGGGTTCCTAAGACCGTCATTTCACCACTACTTTTCCAAAATTCAGCACTGAGGAGCCGTAAGAGAGTGGATTTTCCAGCACCATTTAATCCTAAAATCGCCCAAGTTTCACCTTTTTGCACGGTCCAGTTGAGCTTGTCTAGTAAGAGATTTCCATTTTTGCTATAAGAAACATTGGTCAGTGAGAGAATAGTGGTCATCCTTTTCTTCCTTTAGTGAAAATATGTTTTATTTTACCATAATTGTGGTAAAATAGCTTTAGGAGGAAGTCATGTTTCATAAAAGCAAGTTATTTTTTTGGACAACAGAAGTATTGCTTCTGACGATTATCTTTTTTATTTGGCGACAAATGGACGGTCTTGTTTCGCCTTTTGTGAGTGTCTTAAATACTATTTTAATTCCCTTTTTAATCGCAGGATTTTTATACTATATCACCAACCCCTTGGTTCGGTATTTGGAGCGAGAATGCAAGATAAAAAGAGGGTTTGGCATTCTCATCGCTTTGGTTATCGTCTTTGGTTTGTTAGCGCTAGCGATTATTTATTTACTCCCGATTTTGGTCAATCAGCTGACCAGTTTGATTCATTCAAGCCAAAATATCTATACTCAATTGCAAACTTGGGTGATAAAGATGTCGGATCATCCTGCCTTTAGGAATCTTAACATCCAATCAACCCTACAAAAGTTGAACCTGTCCTATGTGGATATCCTACAAAACATCTTAAACGGGGTGACTAATAGCCTTGGAAGTGTCGTATCTGCAGTTGTGAATACGGTCATGATTTTGATTATGACACCGATTTTTTTGGTCTATTTCTTGATGGATGGACACAAACTCTTGCCGATGCTAGAGCGAACGATTTTGAAGCGGGATAAGTTGCATATTTCTGGTTTGTTGACCAATTTGAACGGAACTATTTCTCGTTATATCAGCGGAATTTCGATTGATGCTGTCATTATTGGAACTCTGGCCTTTATTGGTTACAGTGCGATTGGTTTAAAATATGCCTTGGTTTTTGCTATTTTTTCAGCCATTACAAACTTAATTCCCTATGTGGGTCCAACGATTGGCTTGATTCCGATGGTAGTGACCTATCTTTTCACAGATCCCAATAAAATGGTCATTGCGGTGATTTATATGTTGATTGTCCAGCAGATTGATGGCAATATCCTTTACCCCCGCATTGTTGGCGGGGTGATGAAGGTTCATCCGATTACAATTATGGTACTATTATTGCTATCAAGTAATATTTATGGAATTGTCGGGATGATTGTCGCGATTCCGACCTATTCGATTTTGAAAGAAATTGCTAAATTTTTGGCCAATCTCTATGAAAATCATAAGGAAAGTCAGCTGCAAAAACAAAAAGAGGAGCATCAGCTTTTACAAAAATAGTCTAAAAAGTTTGGATTTTAATTCCAAACTTTTTGTAGTATAGAGATACTCTCCAAGCTAGCAAGGAATTTCTTTTTTTGGTATAATAAAGAACGGAAAATACAAGAAAAGTTTGTATCTTGTTGTGCTGAATATAGCTTAATATTATATGAAATAGAGACATGACTATTCTAACTTTAGCTAGTTGCAGCCTTGGGTCCCTTTAGGGATAAATATCTTCCTAGAGTTTACTAACTCTTCGTCAGATTTCCTAATTTTTCCGTAGCTGTTGCGAGCTTGCTCGTTTTATAGATACGGATGCCCTAAGGGTACACTGTGCGCTTTAAATGCCCTCGTATCTTGTTTAATTGAATTCGGGCTACAACTCGCTGGCAAAAAGATAAATCTCATTGGTTGCAAGACAACCTGCTTCGATTTCCTATTTTATCTAGGAGTTGTTTGACGCTCTCGTATCTTGTTTAATTGAATTCGGGCTACAACTCGCTGACAAAAAGATAAATCTCATTGGTTGCAAGGCAACCTGCTTCGATTTCCTATTTTGTCTAGGAGTTGTTTAACGTCCTCATATCTTAGTGAATTGAATTCGAGCTAAAAGCTCGGAAAATAGATAAACATTCCTAGAAGTTCTGCTTCTTCGTCATGTTTCCTAATTTTCATTCGCTTTTTTAACGCCCTAATATCTTGTTTAATTGAATTCGAGCTAAGCACTAGGTGAAAAAGATAAATCTTCCTAGAGTTTACGAACTCTTTGTCAGATTTCCTAATTTTTCTGTAGCTGTTGCGAGCTTGCTCGTTTTACAGATACGGATGCCCTAAGGGTACACTGTGTGCTTTAAACGCTCTCGTATCTTGTTTAATTGAATTCGAGCTAAGCACTGGGTGAAAAAGATAAATCTTCCTAGAGTTTACGAACTCTTCGTCAGATTTCCTATTTTCACTGTGTGCTTTAAACGCTCTCATATCTTGTTGAATTGAATTCGGGCTACAACTCGCTGACAAAAAGATAAATCTCATTGGTTGCAAGCCAACCTGCTTCGATTTCCTATTTTGTCTAGGAGTTGTTTGACGCCCTCATATCTTAATGAAAGGAGTTTTATGCCAGATTATTTGTCGGTGTCATCGTTGACCAAGTATTTGAAGTTGAAGTTTGATCGGGATCCGTATTTAGAGCGGGTTTATTTGACGGGTCAGGTGTCTAATTTTCGTAAGCGACCGAGTCACCAGTATTTTTCGCTGAAGGATGAAAAGGCAGTGATTCAGGCAACTGTTTGGGCAGGTGTTTATAAATCGCTAGGCTTTGAGTTAGAAGAAGGCATGAAGATTAATGTCATTGGCCGGGTTCAGTTGTATGAGCCGAGTGGCAGTTACTCCATTATCATTGAGAGGGCTGAACCAGACGGAATTGGTGCTCTTGCCATTCAGTTTGAGCAATTAAAAAAGAAATTGGGGGACGAGGGGCTTTTTCAAGACAAATTCAAGCAAGCTATTCCGCAATTTGCAAGAAAAATTGGAGTAGTGACTAGTCCTAGTGGAGCAGTCATTCGAGATATTATTACGACGGTTAGCCGGCGTTTCCCAGGTCGCAAGATTGTCTTATATCCCACCAAGGTGCAGGGAGATGGTGCAACGACCGAGATTGCTCAAAATATCCGTAGGGCGAATGAGCGAGATGACCTTGATGTGCTGATTATTGGGCGTGGAGGCGGTTCTATCGAGGATTTGTGGGCTTTTAATGAAGAAGAAGTTGTCCGAGCTATTTTTGAATCACGGATTCCGATTATCTCAAGTGTGGGTCATGAAACGGATACGACCTTGGCAGATTTTGTGGCAGATAGGCGCGCAGCAACCCCAACAGCAGCAGCGGAATTGGCGACACCTGTAACCAAATTAGATTTGTTATCTCATCTCAAACAGCAGGAAAATCGGATGAGTAAAGCTATGGGAAATCGGTTGGTCTATCATCGTGAACGGTTAGAGAAATTAGTTCATTCAGTGATATTTCGACAGCCAGAACGGCTGTATGATGCCTATTTACAAAAATTAGATCAATTACAACTGCGCATGCGACAATCGATTTTCGAATATAAACATAGCGGGGAAAAACAGACTCAAGTGTTGACTCAGCGTTTGCTTGCTTGCTCGCCAGCTCAGAAAATTGCTCTCTATCAGGAGAAATTAGCCCAGCAGAAACGATTGTTACGGAGCAATACGGCTGTCATCTATGATCAGAAGGTTGCAGAAGTTAAGCGCTTGGCAAACAGTCTGTTAATGCTGGATACCAGTCGGATTGTGGCACGAGGTTACGCACTGCTAGAGCAGAATGGTCGAGTCATTGATAGTGTTCATAAAGTGAAAAAAGAGGAAAGTGTGACGATTCAGTTACGAGATGGTCACTTAGAAGTTGAGGTAAAGGATGTCAAAACAAAAGAAATTTGAGGAAAATTTGGCAGATTTGGAGCAGATTGTCACACGTTTGGAAAGTGGAGATGTGGCACTGGAGGATGCGATTGCTGAATTTCAAAAAGGGATGAAACTCTCCAAAGAATTGCAAGAAACACTCCAACAAGCAGAAAAGACCTTGGTGAAGGTCATGCAAGCAGACGGAACAGAAACGGACATGGAATGAAGCAAGTAGAACAATTACAGTGGCTTGAGCAGGTTATCTTGGACTTTTATGCTGAAAAGCCAGTCGCCCCTCAGTTAGTAGAAACCATTCTTTACTCCGTTCAGGCAGGTGGCAAGCGTCTGCGTCCGCTTTTGCTCTTGGAATTGCTAGAGGGATTTGGGATTAGGCTGACCAAAGCCCATATGCAGGTGGCTGCTGCCCTTGAGATGATTCATACAGGGAGTTTGATTCACGATGATTTGCCAGCTATGGATAATGACGATTATCGCAGAGGGCGCTTGACGAGCCACAAAAAATTTGGTGAGGACATGGCCATTTTAGCTGGAGATAGCCTCTTTTTGGACTCTTATGCTTTAGTGGCAATGGCAGAGCTACCTAGTCAGATTCGGATAGAACTGATTGCGGCCTTGTCTAAGGCTGCTGGAACCTTTGGCATGGTTGGTGGACAAGTCCTTGATATGGAAGGGGAAAAACGGCAGTTAAATCTTGCAGAATTGCAAGCGATTCATGCCCATAAGACGGGAAAACTCCTCGCCTATCCCTTTGTAGCTACAGGGGTGATGATGGAAGCAGATAGTCAACTAAAATCTCTCTTACAAGAAACAGGGGAATGGCTTGGCCTTGCTTTTCAGGTGCGGGATGATATTTTAGATGTGACGGCTAGTTTTGAAGAACTGGGCAAAACCCCCAACAAAGATCTTGTAGCAGAAAAAACAACCTATCCAGCCCTTCTTGGTTTAGAAGAAGCAAAGGATTTCTTAGAGATGAGCTTGGACAAGGTAGAAGAATACCTGCAAGACCTGGAGAAGAAAACAGCCTTTCAGGCAGAAAAGATTCGAAAGATAGTAGAAAGTTTACGATTACATGGCTAAGGAAAGAGTAGATGTATTGGCTTATAAACAGGGGCTTTTTGATACACGAGAGCAAGCCAAACGCGGTGTCATGGCAGGCTTAGTCATCTCTATTGCAAATGGGGAACGCTATGATAAGCCAGGTGAAAAGATTGATGACAGCACCGAGTTAAAGTTAAAAGGTGAGAAGCTGAAATACGTTAGCCGTGGCGGTCTCAAGCTGGAGAAAGCCTTGCAGGTATTTGACTTATCGGTTGTGGAAAAAACCACCCTTGACATCGGAGCTTCAACTGGCGGATTTACCGATGTCATGTTGCAAAGTGGTGCTCGCCTAGTCTATGCTGTGGATGTTGGAACCAATCAATTGGCTTGGAAAATCCGACAAGATGAGCGAGTTGTTAGCATGGAGCAGTTTAATTTCCGCTATGCAACCGCTAATGATTTTGAAAAAACACCCCAATTTGCGAGTATTGATGTCAGCTTTATCTCACTCAGTCTGATTTTACCAGCTTTGGCAACGATTTTAGCAGATGAGGGTGACGTTGTTGCTTTGATTAAACCGCAATTTGAGGCGGGACGAGAACAGATTGGGAAAAACGGAATTATCAAGGACAAGACCGTTCATCGCATGGTCTTGGACAAGGTGACAAAGTTCGCCGTAGAGTTTGGTTTTTCAGTCAAAGCTCTTGATTTTTCACCGATTCAAGGTGGTCATGGGAATGTGGAATTTTTAGCCCATTTGAAAAAGGAAAGCCCAGCTGTCAATCAGGTGTCTTCCGTGATTGAAACCATTGTAGAACAAGCACATAAGGAATTGATAGATGAGAAAAAAAGAACGCCTAGAGAAAATTAGAAAATTTGTTACAGATTTCGAGATTGGAACGCAAGAAGAAATTGTGGAACATTTGAAGGATTCGGGAATTCGAGCTACACAGGCAACGGTTTCACGAGATATTAAGGAATTAGGAATTGTCAAAATTCCTTTAAAAGACAATACCTATATCTATGAGTTGCCCAAATCCGTGTCTGGTCGGATGAAGCTAGCAGAGAACAACATTTTATCTTCAGAGTGCATGGGGCAGATGATTACACTCAATCTAGTGCCAGGAAGTACGGCCTTTGTGAAAAATCAGATTGTCGAAGCACTCTCTGACCTTATTTTTAGCATTTTAGCAGATGATGATACGATTTTAATCATCTTACGCGATCCAAGTCAGGCACAGGATGTCTTGGAAACAATAAAAAATTGGTAGGTTGCCATGTTACTTGAAATTTCCATTAAAAATTTTGCCATCATTGAGGAAATTTCCCTTAATTTTGAGCAGGGAATGACAGTCCTTACAGGAGAAACAGGGGCTGGGAAGTCGATTATTATCGATGCCATGAATATGATGCTGGGAAGTCGGGCTACGACGGATGTCATTCGCCATGGGATGCCCAAAGCTGAGATAGAAGGCCTATTTTCGGTTGAGCAAAGTCGAAGTTTACGAGCCCTTTTGGAAGAACAGGGATTAGAAGTGTCAGATGAGCTGATTATTCGGCGTGAGATATTACAAAATGGTCGCAGTATCAGCCGCATCAATGGTCAGCTGGTCAATTTATCGGTCCTCAAAGCTGTTGGTCAGCACCTAGTGGATATTCACGGCCAGCATGATCAAGAGGAGCTGATGCGTCCACAGCACCATATTGCCATGCTCGATGAATTTGGGGACGAGGCATTTTTTCAATTAAAGGCGGACTACAAGGCTGCGTTTGATGCATATAAAACCTTGCGCAAGCAAGTGTTGACCATTCAGAAGAACCAAGAGGAAAATAAAGCTCGTATTGAGATGCTGGAGTACCAGATAGCAGAGATTGAGGCTGCAGGTCTTCAAGCTGGCGAGGACACGGAACTAAGCAAAGAGCGGGAAAAGCTGCTCAACCATAAGCAGATTGCCGATACGCTGGCAAATGCCTATGTAATGCTAGACAATGAAGATTTTTCCAGTCTGACCAATGTCCGTTCTGCCATGCATGATTTGGAGTCCATTGAGGAGTTTGATGCTAGTTATAAGGAACTAGCTAGCAGTCTTTCAGAATCCTACTATGTCTTAGAAGAGGTCACCAAGCGTTTGGAAGGGATTATTGACGGACTAGATTTTGATGGCAATCGCTTGATGCAGGTTGAAGGGCGGTTGGATTTGCTTTATAGTATTAGCCGTAAGTACGGAGGCACAGTCGATGATGTCTTAGACTATCTGGAGCAAATTAGCAAGGAATACCAACTCCTAACAGGAACGGACGTCTCCTCTGAGCATCTTGAAAGTGAATTAAAAAAACGTGAAAAAGAATTGATTCGCCTAGCTGGAGAATTAGCTACTGCTCGTCATCTCTTGGCAGAAGGCTTGGAGCAAGAAATCAAACAGGAATTGAAAGACCTTTATATGGAGAAGGCTGATTTTCAGGTTCGCTTTAGCAAGGCTAAATTTGGTCGTGAGGGAAATGAGCAGGTTGAATTTTATATTTCAACAAACCCTGGTGAGGATTTCAAACCCTTGGTTAAGGTGGCTAGTGGAGGAGAATTGTCTCGCTTGATGTTGGCGATTAAATCTGCTTTCTCACGCAAGGAAGGTAAGACCAGTATCGTCTTTGACGAGGTGGACACAGGGGTGTCTGGCCGTGTCGCCCAAGCCATTGCCCAGAAAATTTACAAAATTGGGAGCCATGGGCAGGTTCTTGCCATTTCCCACTTGCCACAAGTCATTGCCATTGCAGATTATCAGTTCTTTATTGAAAAAATCAGCGATGACCACTCAACGGTATCCCGTGTTCGTCTCTTGACGACTGAGGAACGAATTGAGGAAGTAGCTAAGATGTTGGCGGGTGAAAATGTGACAGAAGCTGCACTCACTCAGGCAAAGGAGCTCCTAAAGAAAGGGTAGGAAGAAAGATGCCTAACTATTTTGTCATCGGAGATGTCCATGGAAAAGCTGGTATGCTCGAGTTGGTCCTCCAGCATTGGAATGAACAGGACCAGTTGATCTTTTTAGGAGATTTAATTGACCGCGGGGAAAATAGCCGAGCGGTGCTGGAGCGTGTCAAGCATTTGGTGGATAGCAAAGGTGCTATTTGCTTGTCTGGTAATCACGAATACATGTTTCTTGCCTGGTTAGACAATCCAGAGGAGCGTTATAACCATTACAAACGAAATGGTGGGGATACGACCATTAACTCGATCTTAGGCCGTCCCTTGGATGCTCCAGTAGACAGTGTGTTGGATGCCGAGCGGGTCAGGAATGAAGCAGGGGACTTGGTTGCTTTTATCCGACAAATGCCTTTTCATGTGGAGACGGAGCAGCTGATTTTTGTTCATGCTGGTCTTGATTTGACCTTGGACAATTGGCAAGAGACGACTGATTATCAAAAAGTCTGGCTGCGAGCCCCTTTCCATGAAGCAGAAAACAAAACTGGAAAAGGGATTGTTTTTGGACATACCCCAACTACTTATCTGACTGGAGAGCCTATGGAGAGTTCCAAATTATGGCAGACCGCTGATGGAAAGATTGGGATGGATGGTGGTGCTGTCTATGGCGGTGTTTTGCATGGAATTCTCTTTACCGACGGTCAGATTGCCCAGCACTACGCCATTCCAAATGACGGTTTTCGAGTGGACGATGACTAGAGTGTCTGGCTCTTTTATCCTAACTTTGTTTTTTCACATGGTGGAAGTAGGCATAGGAGAGATAACCCGACAAACGCATGAAGAAAATTTTTCCAAATTATTTCTAAAATATGATTTTTTATTCTGAAATATTGAAAATCCAGACCCGTAATTGCCGAAAGCGAAACTTTCATGCAGTATTAAAGAATGAAAAACTAGAGAATTTCTCGAAAATCCTTCGAATTTTTTACAATAAGGTTATCAAAGTAGGAGTTTGCTGTTTTCACAACTTTTTCAACGAATGATTTTCTTCATGTGTCTGTCGTGGAGAGATAAGTCTTTGATACCCAAAAATCAATTTTTTTGGTATAATGAGGATGATAGAACATTTAAAAGTAGGAAAGATATGACAACTATTAAAATTGTAACGGATTCGTCTATCACGATTGAACCGCAGTTAGTGGAAGAGCTAGGAATTACGATTGCTCCTTTATCGGTCATGGTGGATGGGGTGGTTTATTCGGATGCGAATTTGCAAGAAGGTGAATTTCTCCGCCTCATGCAGGGAAGTAAAAACCTTCCCAAAACAAGTCAGCCTCCAGTCGGTGTCTTTGCTGAGATTTTTGAAACCTTGGGGGAAGAAGCCGAGCATATCATCTCGATTCACATGTCACATGCTCTCTCTGGAACGGTCGAAGCGGCTAGGCAAGGAGCGATTTTGGCCAATAGTCAGGTGACGGTTTTAGATAGTTCTTTTACAGACCAAGCTTTGAAATTCCAAGTTGTTGAAGCTGCTAAGTTGGCTAAGGCCGGAGCTTCCTTGGAGGATATTCTGAGTAAAATCGAGGATGTCCGAGACAAAACAGAACTATATATCGGTGTTTCCACTCTTGAAAACCTAGTAAAGGGTGGCCGTATCGGGCGTGTGACAGGCTTGCTTAGTTCACTGCTAAACATTCGTGTAGTCATGCAAATGAAAAATCATGAATTGCAACCGATTATAAAGGGACGTGGCGTGAAAACGTTCAAGAGATGGCTAGCAGACTTTGAAAATTCTTTGACTGGTAAAACGATTGCAGAGATTGGGATTTCCTATGCAGGTGGTCCAGAATTTGCCAATGAAATGAAAGAAAGTCTACAATCCTATGTAGAAAACGATATCGCAATTTTGGAAACAGGCTCCATTATTCAGACCCATACAGGCGAAAATGCTTGGGCTGTTTTGGTCCGCTATGACTAAAATCTGAATTTTTGAAAAAAACTGAAAAAACGTATCTTAGGCTTGACCTAGGGGAGTTTTTAAGATATTATAGTATTCGTTAGATAAATTATTTTGGAGGATTAACAATGGCTAACAAACAAGATTTGATTGCAAAAGTAGCTGAAGCTACTGAATTGACAAAGAAAGACTCAGCAGCAGCAGTTGATGCTGTATTTGCAGCAGTAGCTGATTATCTTGCAGCTGGTGAAAAAGTACAATTGATTGGTTTTGGTAACTTTGAAGTGCGTGAGCGTGCAGCCCGTAAAGGTCGCAACCCACAAACTGGTAAAGAAATCACTATCGCAGCTTCTAAAGTTCCAGCATTCAAAGCTGGAAAAGCTCTTAAAGACGCTGTAAAATAATCTGATCGAAAAAAGCCTATTGTATCAAGCTTTTGAGCTTATGCAGTAGGCTTTTTTATTGTATTTTGAGGCAGTTATGAGCAAATGGGAGCAACCATTATTTTTTGGAAGCGAGTTATTCTCAATGAAAATCAAAGTTAGCGATTTTGTGACTTTCTTAACTGAAAAAGTATCATGTTTGATTGACTTAGTCCACTTCATTTTATAGCAAAAATGAGCTTTTAGATATGTGATAGCTGTTTTTGAAATGAGTATTAGAGAAAAAAGAAAAACCAAAATAGTAGATTAACACAAAAAACTTGTGTAGGTAGGACAGCTACTGGATTTATTGATACTGTTTCATGTAAGATTAAGCAAGGACAAGCGATTTTTTATGGAGATATTCGAGTATAATTGGAAGATTATATGAAGAAAATGCTTGAAGAAAGTAGCTTGAAATTACGAGAGGAGATGGATGAATTGCTCTTGCAGTGAAGAAAAATAGCATTGAAACCTGTCAAAAGAAAAAATCCTTTATGTGTTACAGAAAATGGTTGATGATAGGGGGCAGAATTTCAATATTGCTCATCTTGTCAGAGGAGTTTAGGTGCTAGATTGGGACATTTGAGAACTTTGAGATAGTCACCCTTGCCTATTCATGGTATAATAGTCATGAAAGAAATGAGTAGGTGCAGATATGGAAGGTCATTTTATAGTAGACAGGCATCAAGAAGATTATCAGGAAGTCATTCAACATTTGAAAGACAAGGGAATTCGGATTACAGAAACCAGAAAAGCTGTGATTGCTTATCTGATTCAGAGTCGTGAACATCCAAGTGCAGAGAAGATTTATCAGGATTTGTTGCCAGAATTTCCAAGTATGAGTCTAGCGACGGTTTATAATAATCTTAAGGTATTGATTGAAGAAGGATTTGTGGAAGAAATCAAAATCAGCAACGATAAAACGACTTATTTTGATTTTATGGGACACGAACATCTGAACATTGTTTGTGAGAGTTGTGGACGGATTGCGGATTTTGAAGATGGGGAAATGCCTGATTTGAGACGTGAAGTGGAGGCACAGACAGGTTATCAAGTGACCAAAACACAGATTTTAATGTATGGGATCTGTCCGAATTGTGCTGGGAAATAATCTAGCTGAAATCGTTTTATCGTTTGTTTAGACTAGATTTTTTGAAAAAATTTTTGTAAAATAGAATAGTAACTGCATGGCAGTTTTCAAAAATCAAAGGAGAACCAAATAAATGGTAAAATTAGTCTTTGCTCGCCACGGTGAGTCTGAATGGAACAAAGCAAACCTTTTCACAGGTTGGGCAGATGTTGACTTGTCTGAAAAAGGGACACAACAAGCAATCGACGCTGGTAAATTGATCAAAGAAGCTGGTATCGAATTTGACCAAGCCTACACTTCAGTCTTGAAACGTGCGATTAAAACAACTAACCTTGCTCTTGAAGCAGCAGACCAATTGTGGGTTCCAGTTGAAAAATCATGGCGTTTGAACGAGCGTCACTACGGTGGTTTGACTGGTAAAAACAAGGCAGAAGCAGCTGAACAATTCGGTGATGAGCAAGTACACATCTGGCGTCGTTCTTACGATGTATTGCCTCCAGATATGGCAAAAGATGATGAGCATTCAGCACATACAGACCGTCGTTATGCTCACCTTGATGATTCAGTAATTCCAGATGCTGAAAACTTGAAAGTAACACTTGAGCGTGCCCTTCCATTCTGGGAAGATAAAATTGCTCCAGCGTTAAAAGGTGGTAAAAACGTATTCGTAGGGGCACATGGAAACTCAATCCGCGCTCTTGTGAAACATATCAAAGGTTTGTCAGATGACGAAATCATGGATGTGGAAATTCCAAACTTCCCACCACTTGTCTTCGAATTTGACGAAAAATTGAATGTAGTATCTGAATATTATTTAGGTAAATAATCAAAGGACAATCCTAACACCTGTTAGGGTTGTTTTTTGCCAAGAAATTTTCCTGGTCTTAGGAAAATGACTACGCTTTCTAAAGATTTTATGGTAGAATAAGAGGGAATAAATCTTGGTCTAATCTAGGAATGACCAAGAGAAACTGGGTAGAAATGGATGAGCGTGTATGGCAAAAAGAAGGAATGCAAAGAGCTCCTTTAATGGCTGGGCTTTTCTAGCCTTTATAATTGTGATTGGCTTGATTGTGGAATATTTTATCCCGATTTTAATCCTTATAGGTCTAGCAGGTGGAGGCTATCTCCTCTACAAGAAAAATAAGGCTGGTCAAGAGTTGCAATTGACGACTCAAATTGATGATTTGAAAACCTTGATTGCAAGTACAGATCGAAAAATTAAGCGGTTAGAAACCTATGAAAAAAAGGGTGATGAAACTGGCTATCTGCGTTTGGCAGAGGACATTGAAAGCAATTTGACCACTATTGAAGGGCAGACAGAGCGTTTGAAGTCTGAGATTGAGCCAGCAGTGGCGAAGCGTATTTTTGAGAAGATTGATAATGTCCGTGAAGAGATGGCTACGACCATGACTAAAATGGGAGATGTTACTCAAAAGGCTATTCATACAGATTTGCCCGAGGAGGTGCGGCAGATTATCCGCAATATTCGAGTGGACCATCAGACCATTACAGAGAAAATTGAGCAATCTGAAAGTGGCAATAAGGAAGAATTGATGGCGGTTCATCATATGCAGATGGAGCGATTTGAAGATATCTTGGAAGGGTATCAGAAAATGCTGGCTGAACCAAAGAATTATTACCATGCTGAGGAGCGGATAGCAGCTGCGGTGGATGCGATGAAGCAGTTTGATCTGGACTTAGATGAGACGCTTAAGCAGCTCAATGAAGCGGATATGCGCGATTTTGAGATTAGTTTGCGGATTATCAAGCACAAGACGAAAGACGACGGAGGAGACGATGATGAGTGATGGATTTAACTTTGATATTGACCAGATTGCAGCTAGTAGTCTGAGCAAGACAGATAAGACGACAGAGATTATAGCGAGCACAACTGACGAAAAGCCACAATCCCTTTCCTTTTTTGAAAAATTAAAACCAGAGCAGCAGGTGGCGATTGCTAGCAAAGCCCCAGCTCTTTTGGGGCAATTTGTAACCGATCAAAATGCCCTGTTGGACTTTGGTCAAGGAGCGGTTGAAGAGGTAAACCAGACGGTAAATCGCATTTTGGCAGAGCAAAAGAAATTAGAATTGCCTGAAGTGGATGAGCTCTTGCTTCAAACCAATCGAGAATTAAATGGCTTTGTCAGCAAATATAAGGATGCTAAGCCAGCTGAGTTGGATAAGAAACCAAATCTCTTGCAAAAGTTATTCCACCAAGGGAAAAATAGTTTACAGGAACTCTATTTTGATTCTAAAAATATTGAGCAAAAGATGGACTCGATGGCAGCGACAGTCGTCAAGCAGGAAGAGAGCTTGATTCGCAATATTGTTTCAGCTGAGATGCTCATTGAAGATAATACCAAATCAATTGAGAATTTGGTGGGGGTCATTTCCTTTGTGGAAGCCATTCAACAAGAGGGGACAGCACAAGCAGCACATTTACAGGAAGAAATAGCTACTCTTGATACGACTACGGTGGATTACCAAGTCAAATCGCAGGAATTGGCCCGAATGACGGAGGTCATTAATACCTTGGAGCAGCAACATACAGAATATGTGAGCCGTCTCTACGTAGCCTGGGCAACAACGCCGCAGATGCGAAACTTGGTCAAGGTGTCTTCGGACATGCGGCAGAAGTTAGGCATGCTCCGCCGCAATACTATCCCGACCATGAAGCTCTCCTTGGCTCAGTTGGGTATGCTCCAACAGTCGGTCAAATCTGGTATGACAGCAGATGCGATTGTCAATGCGAATAATGCTGCCCTCCAACTGCTCGCGGAAACGAGCAAGGAAGCTATTCCAAATTTGGAAAAATCAGCCCAAAATCCAACTATGACAATGGATTCTGTCACCAAGTTGGCAGAGAGTCTTGTGGCACAGAATCAAGGAATTATTGCAGCTATTGAAAATGGTCGCAGACAGCGTCAACAGTTGGAAACAGCGGTCATTAAATCAGCTGAAGTTATCAATGACTCAGTCAAATTACGGGATCAAAAGATTATCGCTGCCCTCTTAAATGAAGGAAAAGAAGTGCAAAAAGAAGTTTCTGATGAGGAAGTGTCGTCATAAATAAAACAGGAAGTGAAGAGAGGTGACGTTTTCACTTCCTGTTTTCGTGAGGAGGGGATGGTGAAAAAAGATGATTGGTCATACTTATCCAAAATCAAAGTTAGCATTTTTGCGACTTTCTTAGATGGTTCGAACCTAAATAACCTATTTTTATACCTATCCTGTTCATCTGCTAAAAAATCATTCTGTTTGGCTTACTTAGTCTATCTCATTTCACAACAAAAATAAATAGGTATCTGTTTGATGTTAAGTAAAAGAGGTGAAATTTGAGATGAAGACAATCATTTGCGATTTTCATGTTTTTTCCAATGAATGATTTTCTTCCTGTGTTTGTCGTGGGATTTTCAAAGAAAGTCTACTTCTCTTTTTCTTTTTTGTGGTAAAATAGAATAGATAGAAAATCAGTATGAGGAAGGTATGACAGCGAAAAAACGAGAGTTTGATAGGACATCCATTCCCAAACGACTTAATTTACTCTTTGGGATTGTGATGATCTTGTTTGGGATTTTACTTGCACGCTTGGGCTATATGCAGGTTCTCAATCAAGAATTTTATAATAAAAAATTAGCAACAGCCAGCCAGCTCAAAATCAGCCACAGTTCCGTCCGTGGTCAAATCTATGATGCCAGTGGTAAACCCTTGGTGGAAAATACGACCAAGCAGGTGGTTTCCTTTACGCGGAGCAATAAAATGACGGCTGCTGAGATGAAGGAATTGGCAGAAAAGCTTTTATCTTATATCAGCGTTAAAGATATTCAGGTGACAGAACGCCAGCAAATTGATTATTATCTGGCAGATCCAGACATGTATCGGGGTGTGGTCGCCAAACTTCCAAAACAGAAGCGATTGGATACCGATGGCAATCAGCTGCCAGAAAGTGAGATTTATCAGGCGGCAGTCGAGAGTGTTAATCCTAAGCAATTCCACTACTCAGACCAAGAAAAAAAGGTTATTTTTCTATTTAATCAGATGAACAAGGTTGCAAATTTCCAAACAGGAATACTGGAAACGGATCCTTTGAGTCCAGAGCAGGTTGCGCATCTTGCTGCAAGGAGTAAGGAATTAACAGGCATCAGTGTTACCGTTTCGTGGGACAGAAAAGTTTTAGAGACTAGCCTAGCTTCGATTGTCGGAAGTGTTTCTAGTGAAAAGGCAGGATTGCCAGCAGAAGAAGCGAAAGAGTACCTGAAAAAAGGCTATTCTTTGAATGATCGCGTGGGAACGAGCTATTTAGAAAAGACCTATGAAGAGTTTTTGCAGGGAAAACGCTCTGTCAAGGAGATTCATTTGGATAAAAATGGAAATCTAGAGAGTGTAGACACGATTGCTGAAGGCGAGAAAGGCTCAAATATCAAACTGAGCATTGATTTGGATTTCCAAAATGGGGTCGAAGAGATTTTGAAAAAGCATTTGACCTCGGAGATTGCAGCGGGCAATGCCACCTATTCAGAAGGGGTCTATGCCGTGGCGATGAATCCAACTACAGGAGCCGTTCTTGCGATGGCAGGCATGAAACATGATCTAGAGAAAGGCGATGTTCGGCCAGATGCTCTAGGGAGTATTACCAATGTCTTTGTACCAGGGTCTGTGGTCAAGGGAGCAACTCTGAGTGCGGGCTGGGAGCATGGAGCGATTTCTGGCAATCAAGTCTTGACAGATCAGCCCATCGTTTTTGGAGGCGGAGAACCCATCACTTCTTGGTTTACGCAGTATGGGCTGCGGCCAATTACAGCGGTAGAAGCCTTGGAATATTCTTCCAATACCTATATGGTGCAGTTGGCTCTTGCTCTGATGGGTACACCTTATCAGGAAAATATGAAGATCGATTTGACCAACTTGAATGCCTCTATGGAGAAATTGCGGGCAACGTTTGCGGCATACGGCTTGGGAACCTCAACAGGGATTGATTTACCAGGCGAATCAGAAGGTTTTGTTCCCAGAGACTTTACCTTTGCCAATTATTTAACCAATGCCTTCGGACAATTTGACAACTACACGCCTATGCAGTTAGCTCAATATGCAGCTACTGTCGCTAACAATGGCGTACGAGTAGCCCCTCATTTGGTTGAGGGCATCTATGGAAATAATGAAACGGGTGGCTTGGGAGACTTGATTTCGACAGTGGAGTCCAAGGAGATGGGGAGAGTTCCGATTACTCCAGAAGAGATGGGGCTGATTCAGCAAGGATTTTATCGAACAGTTCATGGAGAAAATGGCTTTGCAACCGGAAAGACGATCGGCCAAGGCGAGGCGGTGTCTATCAGTGCCAAAACAGGAACTGCCGAAACCTTTGTCAATGGAGGGCAGCAGGCTGTCAATACCAACGTGGTCGCCTACGCTCCAAGTGACAATCCTCAGATTGCAGTAGCTGTGGTTTTTCCCCATAATACAGACCTAGCTTCAACAGTCAGTCATACGATGACGCGGGAAATTATCAACCTCTACCAAAGCAAACACCCTATGAATTAGAAAGGAAGCTATGCTTTATCCAACACCGATTGCTAAATTGATTGATAGCTTTTCAAAATTACCCGGAATTGGGATTAAAACAGCGACAAGGCTGGCATTTTACACGATTGGGATGAGTGATGATGATGTCAATGATTTTGCGAAAAATTTACTCTCAGCCAAACGAGAGTTGACCTATTGTGCGATTTGTGGGAATTTAACCGATGACGATCCTTGTGCCATTTGCCAAGATACGTCAAGAGATCGAACTACGATTTTAATCGTTGAAGATAGTCGAGATGTCTCTGCTATGGAAAATATCCAAGAATATCACGGTTTGTACCATGTTTTGCACGGCTTGATTTCGCCGATGAATGGGATAGGTCCTGATGACATCAACCTCAAGAGCTTGATTGAGCGGTTGATGGATAGTGAAGTGACAGAGGTCATTGTTGCAACGAATGCCACTGCAGACGGTGAGGCAACGTCGATGTATATTTCACGAGTTCTCAAACCAGCTGGCATCAAGGTGACCCGCTTGGCACGTGGACTAGCCGTCGGATCTGACATCGAATACGCAGATGAAGTAACCTTGCTTCGCGCAATTGAAAACCGAACAGAATTGTAATATAAAGGAGACAAAAATGGCAAAAGAAACCCTAATCCTGCTTTATGGTGGGCGGAGTGCAGAACGAGAAGTGTCTGTCTTATCAGCAGAAAGTGTCATGCGGGCTGTGAATTATGATAAATTCTTGGTCAAAACGTATTTTATCACTCAGCAAGGACAGTTTATTAAGACCCAAGAATTTGACCAAACTCCTAGCGATGAGAAATTGATGACTAATCAAACCATTGACTGGGATAAAGAAATTAAACCTAGTGATATTTATGAAAAGGGAGCGGTGGTCTTTCCCGTTCTTCACGGTCCGATGGGCGAAGATGGCTCGATTCAAGGATTTTTAGAAGTTTTAAAAATGCCCTATGTTGGCACAAATGTGCTATCCTCAAGCGTTGCCATGGATAAGATTAGTACCAAGCGCGTGCTAGAGTCAATTGGTATTGCTCAAGTTCCTTATGTGGCGGTGATTGAAGGGGATAATCTGGATCAAAAAATCCTAGAAATCGAAAGGGAACTTTCTTATCCTGTCTTTACCAAGCCATCCAATATGGGCTCTAGTGTCGGTATTTCAAAGGCAACAAATCAAGCAGAACTCCGTGAATCACTGGCTCTTGCCTTTCAATATGATAGCCGCGTCCTTGTCGAACAAGGGGTGGAAGCTCGAGAAATTGAGGTGGGACTGCTTGGAAATTACGATGTGAAGAGCACTTTGCCAGGTGAAGTGGTCAAGGATGTGGATTTTTATGACTATGATGCCAAGTATATTGATAATAAAATCACCATGGATATTCCAGCTAAGATTTCTGATGAGGTGGCCGCAACTATGCGGTCAAATGCAGAAATAGCCTTTCGTACCTTGGGGGGCTTAGGCTTATCGCGTTGTGATTTCTTCTACACGAAAAAAGGTGAGGTTTTCCTCAATGAGCTAAATACCATGCCGGGCTTCACCCAGTGGTCCATGTATCCTCTTCTATGGGAAAATATGGGGCTCAGCTATCCAAATCTTATCGAGCGTTTGGTAGAGTTGGCCAAAGAAGTTTTTGAAAAACGAGAGAAACATTTATTATAGGAGGAGCGGAGGACAGATGTTCTCTCTCCTTTTTGCCTTTATTACCAATCTTTCGACTGTTCTATGATATAATGGAGAAAGTATAGACTAGAAGGTGAAGAATGATGAAATTAAGCTTGTATGAAGTGGCGCGTGTAGTGAAAGCCAAAAATGATGTGACGGTGTTTGAGGATAAGGTATTTAAAAAAGCTGAGTTTGATAGCCGCTTGATTGAAGATGGAGATTTATTTTTGCCCTTAAAAGGTGTGCGAGATGGACATGACTTTATCTCAACGGCTTTTGAGAAGGGAGCTGCAGCAACCTTGTCAGAAAAATCCTTATCAGATGTCCCTTATATTTTAGTGGATGATGTATTAGCCGCTATGCAGTACTTAGCCCACTATTACCTCGAAAAAATGGCGGTTGATGTTTTTGCGGTGACGGGTTCAAATGGGAAAACAACGACCAAGGACATGCTGGCCCATCTCCTATCCAGTCGCTTTAAAACCTATAAAACTCAAGGGAATTACAACAATGAAATTGGTCTTCCTTACACCATTTTGCACATGCCAGAAGGAACTGAAAAGCTAGTTCTGGAAATGGGGCAGGACCATTTGGGCGACATTCATTTGCTGTCGATGTTGGCTCGGCCAAAAGTGGGCATCGTCACCTTGGTAGGAGAAGCCCATCTGGAATTTTTCAAGAATCGCTCTGAAATTGCTCAAGGGAAATTGCAAATCGCAGATGGGATGGCAAAAGGAGGACTGCTTTTGGTTCCTACAGATGCCATTATCGAGGAGTATCTCCCGCAGGACCAAGAAGTGATACGATTTGGCCAAGGGGGAGATTTGTATCTGCGTGAATTGGTGGAGGAAAAAGAAAGTTTGCATTTTTCATGGAATGAAATGGAGAACGTAATCACCCTCCCTGTGACTGGAAAATACAACGCCACCAACGCTATGCTAGCAGCCTATGTTGCTAAAAAAGAGGGCATTAGTGACGAGGAGATTGTCGCGGCCTTTCTGCAGTTACGCTTGACCCGCAATCGGACTGAGTGGAAAAAAGCCCAGAATGGAGCCGATTTACTGTCAGATGTGTACAATGCCAATCCAACGGCGATGCGCTTGATTTTAGAGACTTTCTCAAGCATTCCTGCCAATCCAGGGGGGCGAAAGCTAGCTGTCTTGGCAGATATGAAGGAGTTGGGGGAGGAGTCTTTCGCCATGCATGCAGCCGTGATTAATACTCTAGATCCTGAATGCATTTCTCAGCTATTTTTATATGGAAAAGATATGGCAGCCTTGTACAATCAGGCAAAAGAACGGTTTGCTCCAGAAGCGCTTCATTACTTTGTCAAGGATGAAGAGAAGGATGAATTTGAGGAGCTTTGTGCCCTTGTTGCTGAGACATTGCATCCAAAGGATCAAGTCCTTCTCAAAGGCAGTAACAGCATGAATCTAGCCCTATTGGTAGAAAGATTGGAAAATGGACGCTAAACACATGGCCTTGGCTCTCCAACGCTTACTGGCAATCACCCATACAGGTCTTTCTTTTAGTCGCAATCCTTTTGATCAGGAACGCTATGAAGAGATTGAAAAAGAGTTGCACCAGTTATTGGAGTCTATGACCGATTTAGACCCTCAAGAGGTGGGTGATTTGCTCCGCCCGACTCGCTCCTATGCGACCCCTTTGCTAGATGTCCGTGCCTTTATCGTTAAAGAAAATCAGATTTGCTTGGTAAGAGGAGTGGGCAAAGACGATTGGAGCTTGCCAGGTGGATTTGCAGAGATCGGCTTATCTCTAAGAGAAAATGTAGCCAAAGAAGTGAAAGAAGAGACAGGATTTACAGCGGATGTCAAGGAATTATTGGCGATTTTTGATACGAATCGTCATCAATTTCAAGGGCAGCAATTTATGAAATGTGTCTTTGCTTGTGAGCTTTTAGAAGGAGCTTTTCAGCCCAATCATGAGATTGCAGAGCTGCGATTTTTTGAGATAGATGACTTGCCAGTCTTGTCGCAAACACGGATAACAGGTGAGCAAATCACATGGTGTTGGGAGATTTATCAGGGGAGAAAACCTCAAATGATTGATTAAGAGTTCGAATGAGTGGAAGGACTATAAAGGAGAGAAACGATGATAGAGGAATTTTTTACAGCCGTTCAGACAGAGCCGCCGCAATTGACGCTTGTAGATCATGCGTGCTTGGCCTTGCTCTTAGTAGGAGTGATATATGGGGTTATGAAGGCTTATCAAAAACAGTCCTGCTTGTTTGCGTTCAAAGGTCTGCAAGTGATACAACTCCTGACCCTCTATGGCTGGTATATCTGGACGAGAACGCCTATATCAGAGAGTTTACCGCTTTATCATTGCCGGATGGCCATGTTTGCCTTGCTACTCATGCCAGACGAGTGGCTTTACAAGGAATACTTTGCAGGAATTGGCGTTTTTGGTTCTATTGTTGCCCTTCTCTATCCAGTCTTTGATCCCTTTCCTTGGTTTCATGTGACTATCTTTTCCTTTATTTGTGGTCATGTGGCCTTGTTGGGCTCTTCCTTGATTTATCTGCAACGCCGAAAAGCCTTGCACTTAACCAAGCGTCATATCGTGGAAATCACGGTCATTCTTAATCTTGGGATATTGCTGGTAGATATCTTGACCGGGGGCGATTATGGCTTCTTACGCCAGCCACCCTTAGTTGGCAATCACGGATTGTTTCTCAATTATCTGATCATGACGCTAGTCTTTATCGTGGCCTTATGTTCAGTATTTAAGGGACTGAAGTTCTGGCGTACCCTAGAAGAGCAAAGGTGGAGTGAAAGGGTGGATGAAGAGCTGGGCTGAGTGGTATCACTCTTTTCTATGTGCTAGTGTTGACAGACATCAGTCGTAAAAGAGTTGCCCAGTTGGAAGTTTAGAAATCAAAAACCGCAGAGAGAGGCTATTAACTCCACTTTCTGCGGTTTTTAGCGATTTGTCATTTGTTTTTAAATAATATATGAAAAGTAGTGACTATTCGTTCTTCTATGAACATTGAGCCGATTGGTTGAAATTTTAAGAAATGAAGGTACTGAGTGAATAGAAATCGGCACGACAAATGCATGAAGAAAATCATTCGTTGAAAAAGTTGTGAAAACGCCAAAATGCCCACTTTGATAACCTTATTTTACAAAAAATCCGAAGGATTTTCGAGAAATTCTCTAGTTTTTCATCCTTTAATACTACATGAAAGTTTCGCTTTCGGCAATTACGAGTTTTGGTTTTCAATAATTCAGAATAAAAAATCACATTTTAGAAATAATTCTGAAAAATTTTCTTCATGCGTTTGTCGTGAGAAGTGTGCTGAAATGATTGAAAAAATCCTTGAAATTAGCTATACTAGATGGGTTAGAGAAAAGGAGACATCCAATGTAGGAAGTGAGAAACGCAGGTAGATACAAGGATGATAAGGAGAAAAAAAGATGACATTACAAGATGAGATAAAAAAACGCCGTACCTTTGCCATTATTTCCCACCCGGATGCGGGGAAAACAACGATTACAGAGCAGTTGCTCTACTTCGGTGGGGAAATTCGTGAAGCTGGTACGGTTAAGGGAAAAAAGACAGGAAATTTTGCTAAGTCTGACTGGATGGATATTGAGAAACAGCGGGGAATTTCAGTGACTTCTTCTGTGATGCAGTTTGACTACGATGGCAAGCGGGTTAATATCTTAGATACCCCAGGACACGAGGACTTCTCAGAAGATACTTATCGGACGCTGATGGCAGTTGATGCGGCGGTCATGGTGATTGACTCCGCAAAGGGGATCGAGGCTCAGACTAAGAAATTATTTGAAGTCGTAAAACACCGTAATATCCCAGTTTTTACCTTTATCAATAAATTGGACCGTGACGGTCGTGAGCCACTTGATCTCTTGGAAGAATTGGAAGAAGTTCTTGGGATTGCAAGTTTTCCAATGAATTGGCCAATTGGTATGGGAAAATCGTTTGAGGGCTTGTATGACTTGCATAACAAGCGGTTAGAACTCTATCGTAGTGAGGAACGCTTTGCCAGTTTTGATGAGGGAGAAGCGCTCTTTGGAAGCAATCCTTTCTATGCTCAAGTCTTAGAGGACATTGAACTTTTGAGCGAAGCGGGAAATGAATTTTCAGAAAGTGCTATTTTAGAAGGAAAGCTAACACCGGTTTTCTTTGGCTCGGCCCTAACGAATTTTGGGGTGCAAACCTTCCTTGAAACCTTCTTGCAATTCGCACCAGAACCGCATGGGCATTTGAAAACGGACGGTGAGATAGTCGAGCCCTTATCTAATGACTTCTCTGGTTTTGTTTTTAAAATCCAAGCCAACATGGATCCTCGTCATCGCGACCGAATTGCTTTTGTCCGCATTGTTTCTGGTGAATTTGAGCGTGGGATGGATGTCAATCTTACTCGTACAGGAAAGAAAGCTAAGCTGTCTAATGTCACCCAGTTTATGGCTGAGGCACGGGAGAATGTTGAAAATGCAGTAGCAGGTGATATTATTGGGGTCTATGATACAGGAACCTACCAAGTTGGTGATACGCTAACGGTTGGAAAAAACAAGTTTGAATTTGAACCCCTGCCAACCTTTACTCCTGAAATTTTCATGAAAGTTTTTGCCAAAAATGTGATGAAACAAAAATCCTTCCACAAGGGAATTGAACAGTTGGTGCAAGAGGGGGCCATTCAGCTTTACACCAATTATCAGACAGGCGAGTATATGCTGGGGGCCGTTGGTCAGCTCCAGTTTGAAGTTTTTAAACACCGCATGGAAAATGAATACAATGCAGAAGTTGTGATGACTCCAATGGGGAAAAAGACGGTGCGTTGGATTTCGGAAGAACAGCTGGATGAGCGGATGTCGTCTAGCCGTAATATTCTTGCCAAGGATCGCTTTGACCATCCTGTATTCCTCTTTGAAAATGACTTTGCCCTCCGTTGGTTTGCGGACAAGTATCCAGATGTGGTACTAGAAGAAAAGATGTAAGAAAGAAGGCTTAAAATGGGACTATTATCTGGTTTAATGGGGAATGCTGGTCAAACGGATGCAGCAAGAGTAGAAGCACAACTAGAGGCGGTTTTATTACCGACAGAACAGGTAAATGAAGCCTTTAGCCTAATTCGTGATTTAATCGTTTTTACCGATAAGCGCTTGATTTTGGTAGACAAACAAGGAATGACCGGAAAGAAAACGTCCTATAAATCTATTCCCTATCGTTCCATTTCTCGTTTTGAAGTTGAAACATCTGGGCATTTTGACCTGGATGCTGAGTTGAAAATCTGGATTTCATCTGGTGTAGAACCTGCTGAAACTCTGCAATTTAAGAGTGATAAAAGTGTTATTGCCATTCAGCAGGCTCTTGCCGAAGCGGTGCTAGGTTAAGATAAGGATGATGAGAAAAGAAGAACTCAAAAATACAGCCTTGGTTATTCTAGGCTCCATTCTGTTTGGCATCAATATCAATCTTTTTGTGATTCCCAATGAATTTGGAGAAGGGGGAATTACAGGGTTGACTCTGCTTCTCTACTATGTTTTTGGGTGGAGTGTTGGGCTGACCAGTTTTATCTTTAATGCTGTTTTGTTGGTGTTAGCCTATACATTTTTGGATAAGAAGCGCGTGATATATACCCTCTTATCCATTGTCATGATGTCTTTGTCCTTGGAAGGGACGAAATCCCTTCAAGGACTTTATCAAGTTCCCTATATTGCTATGTTTCCAGCAGGGATATTGACGGGGATTTCCTTGGCCATGGTGTTGCTGGGTCAAGGGACAACGGCAGGGAGTGACATCATCGCTCTTTTATGTGAAAAATATTGGGGGTGGAAGGTTGCTAAGGTTATTCTCGCCATAGATATTTTGGTCTTGCTGCCTTTGGCACTTAAAATTGGTTGGCTCAAGACCTTCTATACGCTGGTGATGATTGTCATTATCAGCCGAACGCTCGATGCTTTATTAGCATTGGCGAAGAAAAGCAACCCAACTTCCTAGGAGAGAGAACAGAGATGTTTATTGAAAAAAATTTGAAAAATGGGATGTCTTGGATTAATCTCGATGCGGCTACTTTCGCGCGAGTTCCTGATGATTATCAGAAATACGACATTGATCGAGAAACGATTGAATACGCCCTTGATAAACATGAGCGAGCGCACATGGATTACAATCGTGAAGATGGAACGGTTGTTTTTATCTATAATGTTCTTGATGTGGAGCGAGAAAAGGACTATTATGAAACCATTCCTATGACCTTCATCGTACAAAAAAATCGTTTGATTACGATTACGGACGAAGACAATGCTTATGTGGTAAACAATATGATGGACTATCTAGAGCGTCATGACTCTATTTCTGTCTATAAATTTCTCTTTGCCAGTATTGAGTTGATTAGTCATTCCTATTATCCGATTATCGAAAGAATGGATAAGACCAAGGATGAGATTAACAGTCTTTTACGCCAAAAGACAACGAAAAAGCACTTGTTTGCCTTATCGGACTTAGAAACCAGTACGGTCTATTTGTTGGCAGCTGCTAAGCAAAATCTCATGCTGTTAGAACACATCAAAGGACATGCTATTTATCGCGCATTTGATGAGGTAGAAACCGAACAGTTTGAAGATGCCATGATTGAAGCTCGTCAGTTGGTTGCGATGACAGACTTGGTCTCACAAGTCCTGCAACAGCTGTCTAGCTCCTACAATAATGTTTTGAATAATAATTTAAACGATAACTTGACCTTGCTAACGATTATCTCGATTTTATTAGCGGTATTAGCCGTGATTACAGGTTTCTTTGGCATGAATGTGCCATTGCCATGGATGGAAAATGACCATGCTTGGATGTATATCGTCATTATTAGCATTGTCTTGTGGGGAGTCTTGGCAGAGCTCTTGAAATGGGCAGCCAATAAACAATCATAGGAAAAAGAGTTGGGCATGGTGGCTCAACTCTTTTTGAGAGGTTAGGGAAGTTTGTTGAAGCGATAGTCATGATTTCCAGCAAAGGAAATGGTAGAGCCAGAACGCCAGTAAGGAATGACGCTGCCCTCTTTGAGGCCAGTGGTTTCTAAGCCTGTCCAAGGAGCGGTAGTGATGGTTTCAATCGTGATGATATGAAAAAGGGGATTGAGCTGCCCTTCAAAGAGTGTGGTGGAAAGGGTTCCTTTGGCGCTATCGTAGTGAATTCCTTGGTTTTGCAGGGTGGTGGTCATGGCCTGCTCGAGAGTCGCAGTCAAGGTTTCTGCAAGAAAAGAATCCGCTGAAATTCCTATGCTAGCAAGGAGGGCTTCTTTGTCCAAAGTAGCAGTGAGCTTGAGAGTCGCTCTATCGTCTTTGACTTCTAAGATGACTTGCTGTTGCTTTAATAGAGTGGTAAGGTCAAGTTCTGTTCCAAGTCCTTCCACTTGCTTGTTCAGCTCTTCTTGGATTTTCTGACGAGCGATTTGTTCTAGATTTGGGCTATGCCATTGTCCAGCGATACGACCATTTTGGTAGAGAAAAATGCTGGCCGTAAGGAGTAGGGCTGAAATGATGAGAATTGTACGAAGGAATTTTCCCTTCTTTTTTCTTGTTTTTTGACGTTTCATAGACCTTCTTCTTTCTCTTTTTTTGGCATTATACTACATCCTTTTTCTTCTGTCAAAAGTTTGAAAACGAAATCTCTTTGAAATAAAAGGATAAAAAGCTATCTATTTCTGAGATTTGTGTTATACTAGAGAAGTTGCAATGCAACAAGATTGTAAATATTGGGAAAAAAGCTCCACTTCTTGCACCAGAGTGATGTCTAAAAAACCTGTCCTACGTAGACAGTTTTCTTTTTTAGACGAGGGCTACTGTCCCATTGGTGTTTAGAGTGGAATATCTGTTTGGCCTCTTCAAATCCTTTTATAAAAAAGTATTTGAGCGCAGTAATGTCGAGTTTGTCATAGACTTTCGACAACCTTGCGGAGGCGAAACGACAAAGATAACTCCACTCTCTTAGAAAGAAGGATAGATGAAATTTAATGAATTACAGTTATCTGCTGACTTGCTAGCAGAAATTGAAACAGCAGGGTTTGTGGAAGCCAGCCCCATTCAAGAGAAGACCATTCCCCTTGCCCTTGAGGGAAGGGATGTTATCGGTCAAGCACAGACAGGAACAGGAAAAACAGCTGCCTTTGGTTTGCCAACTCTTGAAAAAATTCGCACAGATGAGCTGATTGTGCAAGCCTTAGTGATTGCACCAACGCGCGAATTAGCAGTTCAAAGTCAGGAAGAGCTCTTTCGTTTTGGACGAGGTAAGGGGGTCAAAGTACGCTCAGTCTACGGTGGTTCGAGTATTGAAAAACAAATCAAGGCACTGAAAACAGGTGCGCACATTGTCGTTGGAACGCCAGGTCGTCTTCTTGATTTAATTAAACGCAAGGCCTTGAAACTCAATCATGTGGAAACCCTTATCCTTGATGAAGCAGATGAAATGCTCAACATGGGCTTCTTGGAAGATATTGAATCTATTATTTCTCGTGTTCCAGAAGAACGCCAAACCCTTCTCTTTTCAGCGACTATGCCAGCTCCGATCAAGCGAATTGGCGTTCAATTTATGAAAAATCCTGAGCATATTCAGATTGAAGCCAAAGAATTGACCACGGAATTAGTGGATCAATACTATGTTCGTGTCAAAGAGCAGGAAAAATTTGATACCATGACTCGTCTCATGGATGTCGATCAGCCAGAATTGTCGATTGTATTTGGTCGGACCAAGCGGCGTGTGGATGAATTGACCCGTGGATTGAAAATCAGAGGTTTTCGTGCAGAAGGAATTCATGGCGACTTGGATCAAAGCAAGCGGCTCCGTGTTCTGCGTGATTTCAAAACGGGCGGTCTTGATGTCCTTGTTGCAACGGATGTTGCAGCTCGTGGTTTAGATATTTCAGGCGTGACGCATGTCTATAACTATGATATTCCGCAGGACCCAGAAAGCTATGTTCACCGTATCGGCCGGACAGGTCGTGCTGGAAAATCTGGTCAATCCATTACCTTTGTATCGCCAAATGAAATGGGCTATCTCAAGATTATTGAAGATTTGACCAAAAAACGCATGACAGGCATGAAACCTGCGACAGCAGAAGAAGCCTTCCAAGCTAAGAAAAAGATTGCACTGAAGAAAATCGAACGTGATTTTGCCGATGAAAGCATTCGCAAAAACTTTGATAAATTTGGGAAGGATGCAATCAAATTAGCCAGCGAATTTTCACCAGAAGAATTGGCGATGTACATCTTGAGCTTGACGGTACAAGATCCTGAATCCATGCCAGAAGTAGAAATTGCGCGTGAAAAACCATTGCCATTTAAGTATGTCCCAGGTGATAAGGGCGGAGGACGAGGCAAGTCGTCTGGTAAAGGCGGTAGATCGTCAAACAACCGCCGTGGAGATGACCGTCGTTCTGGTGGCCGCAGAGATTACAAGGAAAAACGCCGCTCTAATGACCGCGACCGCTTTGGAAAAGACAATAAAAAACCACGCAAACGCATCTCTAGCGAGAAAAAGACAGGCTTCGTCATCCGCAATAAGGGAGATAAGTAAAATAATCCAGTGGATTATTTTAGCCCGAGCCTAGACATTCGAAAGCGAGGTTAATCCGGCAGATTTCTTTAGATGTCCAGTGAACCAGTTTATTTTAACAAATTAGTGGATTTCTTTAGCGACTGTTCTTCAGGTTCAGCAAAGCTCAAGATTTAGTCAGTCTGCTATTCAAGTAACAAGTAGACCTATGAAGGAAATAATCGAACCAGTTTCAGCTGAAATAGTTGGAGCTGGTTTTCTTTTTTGAAACTATTTCGAATTTTTTCTAAATAACTCTTGACAATGCACTGCAAAAGGAGTAATATTCTATTTAGAAATATTTCTAAATAGAATATGAAAGGAGACAATATGGGTTTATCAGAAACATTAAAGGCGATTTCGGCGCCCATTCGGAGGCAGATTTTAGATAGCCTAAAGGCAGGTCCCAAGTCGGCTGGTGAGATTGTAGAACTCTTTCACTTGAGTGGTGCAACAGTCTCACATCATCTATCTGTCTTGAAAAAGGCGGGCTTAATTTTAGAAGAAAAGCAGAAAAATTTTATTTATTATCGGCTGAATTACACTGTATTTGAAGAAGTGCTAGTTTGGATTGCTAGCTTTGGAGGAGAAAAAGATGAAAAAAATTGATTGGAAACTACTGTTGGTGACAAGCTCTCTTTTCTTGATACCATTGGTTCTTGTCTCCCTTTACTATGGACAACTACCAGCTGTACTTCATACTCATTTTGGAGCGGATAACGTTGCAAATCAAACAAGTAGCAAATGGATGTCGTTGATTTTTATACCTTTACTAGCCTTTCTCTTTCATGTTTTCTTGTGCATCGCTCTTGATGTCACTAAAAATGGTCAGGTTCCTGTTGTTAAGGTAGGGAAATGGGTGATGCCTATCGTTATGACACTTGTAACGACCAGTATTCTACTGGTGAATTTAGGAAATGAACTAGATATTCGCCGCCTAGTCGTCGCTTTCTTAGCAGGAGTGTATCTGATTATGGGGAATTACATGCCAAAAGATGTAGCGACTACGACTGCTTCTCAGACACTAGCAGATCGTAAGAAAACAGCCTATCTATTTATAGGAGGCGCAGTCGCTCTTCTCCTTAGTCTATTTTTTGAACCAATCGTATCTATCGTGGTTTTGATTGTCTTTACAATTTCAGCGATTGTTTGGAGTATGTATTGTGGATATAAAGGCTATAAAATGCCCCATCACTAAGGGTGTGGAGTAGGAAAACTATAGACTATCTAAGGTTCATCTCTGCAAGGTGTAAAATATACGGAAGCTATTGACCCTATAATCTTTGTTTTTTATAATAAAAGGCATAATCTATTAACATAAGGAGAAGATATAGTGGTTATTAGCATTGTTGTCGTTGTATTTTTATTACGACTATGGTTTTTAAAGATTTCTGTTCAGCATGAACGAATGATTTTGAAGAATGGTGGAAGAGAATATGGAGTTAAAAATACTAAATATTTAACTCTTCTACATATTTTATTTTATCTTTTTAGTATCATAATGGCTTTCGTCCAACATATCCGTTTAGATTTTATTGGGATAATCGGGATTGGATTACTTGTATTTTCCATGTGTATGTTGTATCTTGTACAGTCTATCTTGGGAGAGATTTGGACAGTGAAGTTAATGATTGCTAAGGGACATACTTATAATGACCACATGCTCTTTCGCATCATCAAACACCCTAATTACTATCTGAATATTATTCCGGAACTAGTCGGTCTAACCCTCCTATGTCACTCATGGCTAACAGCACTATTTCTTGCACCTTTTTATACTATCACTTTGTGGCGTCGAATTAGAGAGGAAGAAGAATTGCTAGAGACGATTATTTTGCCAAATGGCTCGTAGTTTCGTAGTATAGCAAATAAAAACGGCTATTATATACCAGTAAATAAGGAGGTTCCTATGGGGATCAGGAATTTGGATACAGCATGTTCTTTCTAAAATCCTATAAAAGAAAAGGAGAAGAGGATGATTACCTATGTGAAACAAGCAAAATTGGATATAACAGCTGTTCTTGAATTGTACAGGGCGGTTGAATGGACCAATTATACCCAACAACCCCAGATGTTAGAACAGGCCTTAGCAAACAGCCTACTAGTTATTGCAGCCTTTGATCAAGAAAAGCTCGTAGGCTTGTTACGAGCTGTGGGAGATGCTGCTTCCATTCTCTTTGTGCAAGATATTCTAGTCTTATCAGACTATCAACGAAGGGGTATTGGACGAAGGCTGATGGAAATGCTTTTAGCCAGCTATCCTACTATTTACCAACTGCATCTCTTGACAGGCAGAGAAGAAAAGACAATGGCTTTCTACGAATCCTTAGGATTTAAGGCAGTAGATGAGCTAGACTGCGTTGCCTATACGTATCCAACATCACATACAAATCTTATGACCTTGCCTTTATAACGATCGTTTTATCAGGAAAATCGAATGATAAACAGATGATTTTGTTCTTCTTTCCAGGAAGGACAGGATCATTTTTTGTTTATTTGATAAGAAGACATCAATCTTTTCATTGCTTCAAGATTTTTTTCTTTTTCGTCTAAGGTATGGTATAATGAGAAGATTGATAAAAGGTGGTAGTTATGGCAAAATTAATTCCAGGGAAAATTCGTACCGAAGGGATTGCGCTCTATGAGGGTGGAAAAATTGATATCGTAGAAGTGAAGGAACAGCTGATTTATAGTCGTGTTGAGGATCAGCAACTGCGGTATAGTTTAGAAGACGAGGCTATTTTTTGTGCCTGTGATTTATTTCAAAAGAAGGGCTATTGTGCGCACTTAGCAGGTTTGGAATATTTTCTGAAAAATAACGAGGAAGGCAAGGTCTTGCTTGAAAGTTTAGCTAGCGAGGTATCTGATAGCGAAGAAACCCATACCAAGGTGTCTTTCGGGAGCTTATTTTTGGATAAGATTTTACCTGAGCCAGCTGAGGAGCTCTATCAGTTATCAGCGGTGGGGCATGAGGATAGCTACTCAGGAACCTTTTTGTGGACAGTACGCATCAGTCGTTTGCCAGATGAACGTTCCTATGTTATCCGTGACATCAGGGCTTTTTTAGGAGTTTTGGAGAAGGAAGGGCACTACCAGATTGGGAAAAATTATTATGAGCCGCTTCGCTTAGCCATGTTTGATGAGGCAAGCCGTGATTTGCTGGGCTTTTTAAGAGGTCTCTTGTCAGATGATGAATTTATCTTTGCCAATGCTGGGCGGCACCTCTATTTCCCTGCGAGTTTGTTTGAAGAGGGGGTGACGCTTCTGATGAATTTGACGCAGTTTCATTTAGAATACAGTGTCTATGATTATGAATGGCTGACCTTCCAAGACCTGCATGAAGACTCAGGTATTTATCAGTTTGAGGTAGAAGCTTATTCATCCTACTTTGAATTGAGCATGTCAGAAGAAAAAGTCAAGTTCTTTTATGAGGACCAGTTTTTATTTTATGAAAATGGCTTTTACCAGCTCAATCCTGAACAAGTGCACATGGTCAAGCTTCTTAGAGAATTACAGACGGATGAGGATGGGAAAAAACGCTTGCAATTTGACCCAGCAGACCAAGCCAAGCTTGCAGCCAGTCTAGTAGAATTTCGAAAGATAGGGAAGGTTACTGCTCCGCAAAATCTCTTAATTCAATCCTTCAAGCCTCGCTTTTTCTTTGATATCGGAAACGAACATCGTCTGTCGCTTGCTATTTCTTTTGATTATGGAGACGTTGTAGTGCGTAGCCAGAAAGAGTTGGAGGACTTGCCGTTTGCGAGTGATTTTCATCTGGAGCAAAGGGTCTTTGAACAGGCTCGTTTAGCAGGATTTGAAGGTCAGTTTTTGAGCCAACGTCCTTCCTTAGAAGCAAAGGAAGTCTATCCGTTTTTCCACGAAATACTGCCATTGTTTGAAGAGTTGGGAGAAGTTGAGCTAACAGACGATTTTTCAGCCCTGTATCAGGTTGAAAGACCAACGATTACCGTGACAACAAACGGCAGTTTGCTGGATATTGGCTTTGATTTTGACAGGATTGATAAGGGGGAGGTCGATGAGGCTTTAGAAGCTCTGTTTCAGTCGCAGAATTTCTTTGTCAGTCGCTCGGGCAAGGTCCTGATTTTTGATGAGGAAACCAAGAAAATCAGTCAAACCCTCCAAAATTTACGAGCCAAGAAAAATCAGGATGGCGTCTTACAGACACACCGAATTGCCGCGTATCAGCTCTCTGAATTATTTCAAGGTCAGGACAAGGTTCAATTTTCAGCGGAATTTAAAAGTCTAGCTCATGATTTAACCCATCCAGAGGAATTTTCTCTGCCTACACTTTGTGTAAAAGCAGAGTTGCGAGACTACCAAGAGACGGGTGTCAAATGGATGAACATGCTTCATCACTATGGATTTGGAGGAATTTTAGCAGACGATATGGGGTTGGGAAAGACCCTTCAGACCATCAGTTTTTTAACCAGTCAGTTAAAAGAGGACACCAAGGTCTTGATTTTAGCACCATCCAGTCTGATTTATAACTGGGCGGATGAATTTAGAAAATTTGCACCTCAGGTGGACGTGGCAGTGGTTTATGGCTTAAAACCTCTCCGGGACAATCTCATTGCTGAAAATCATCAAGTGGTGATAACAAGCTACGCTTCCTTTAGACAAGATGTGGAGGAATATAGCAAGATTAGCTTTCACTACCTCTTTTTAGATGAAGCTCAGGTTATGAAAAATGCTCAGACAAAGATTGCTCAGCACCTGCGCTCCTTTGATGTGGGGACGACATTTGCCCTTTCAGGGACGCCGATTGAAAATCATTTGGGTGAACTATGGTCGATTTTTCAGATTGTGTTACCAGGTCTCTTGCCGACTAAAAAAGAATTTTTGAAATTGCCAGCAGAACAAGTGGCTCGATTTATCCAGCCCTTTGTTATGCGTCGTAAGAAAGAAGATGTGCTGCAAGAATTACCAGATTTGATTGAAGTGGTTTATCGAAATGAATTGGCCGATAGCCAAAAAGCCATTTATCTAGCTCAACTCAAGCAGATGCAGGAGAAAGTGATGTTAGCGACAGATGAGGAGCTCAATCGTAGCAAAATGGAAATCTTGTCTGGTTTAATGCGTCTGCGTCAGATTTGTGACACACCGTCGCTCTTTTTGGAGGATTACGATGGCGAAAGTGGGAAATTAGAAAGCTTACGGCAGCTACTGGAGCAGCTGCAAGATGGCAATCACCGTGTATTGATTTTCTCACAATTTAGAGGCATGCTAGACATTATCGAGCAAGAACTGCAAACACTGGGCATGTCTTCCTTTAAAATCACTGGTTCAACTCCAGCCAAGGAGCGTCAAGAGATGACTACAGCCTTTAACAATGGCGATAAGGATGCGTTTTTGATTTCCTTAAAAGCAGGTGGCGTAGGGCTAAACCTGACAGGGGCAGACACCGTTATCTTGGTGGATTTGTGGTGGAATCCAGCAGTCGAAGCCCAAGCTATTGGCCGTGCCCATCGGATGGGGCAGGAGCGCAATGTCGAAGTCTATCGCATGATTACCCAAGGGACAATTGAAGAGAAAATCCAGGAATTGCAAGAAAACAAACGCCACCTGGTCTCTACGATTTTAGACGGAACCGAATCAAGAGGGAGCCTTAGCGTGGCAGAAATTCGAGAAATTTTGGGAATTTCAGCTGAATAACTTGAAAAAATGGTGCAATAGGTTATAATGAAGTGTTGAAAGGAATTGGACGTATGAGAGAAAGAACTTTTCCAATAGTAGCAGATGAGGATATTATGCTGACGGAGATGCCTTTTATGAATCTCTATGATGAACAAGATTTTATTAGTAATATCCTAGGAGACTATGTGGATCGCAATTATTTAGAGTGGGAACCGATTGCTGAAGGGAAGATGGCACCATCGCAAGCTCATAATCAAGAAACGAATCCTCAAAGAGAGAAAACTTACGGAGAATTAGCACGAGAAAAAGCGCGTGAAGATTTAAAGAAAAAACGGTCAGCTGCTTATCTAACCAGCAATGTGACGAGTAAGTCCCATGGTTTTGCTAGTCGTAGCACTAAAAAAACTGCACAGGTTCAACCGACAGCCCATTTTCAAAAGGAAAAGCCTGGGGAATTTGCGAAATATGGGCAAAAATTAAGCCAAAAGCAGTATATTTTGGCGGAACTTTCGGATGTAGAAGAAGTACCAGTAGAAAAGACTTCCTCAAATAAGCAAAGTAACTATGATTTTTTGAAAAAAAGTCAGATTTATAATCCAGAAACCAAGCAGGAAAAACGGCAACAAGCAAGGGCTCAAGAGCTTAATCTGACCCGTTTTGAGAAGAAATAAGGAGACATGATGACAAAAACCTATCATTTTATTGGAATTAAGGGCTCAGGTATGAGTGCCCTTGCTTTGATGTTGCACCAAATGGGCTACAAGGTTCAAGGGAGCGATGTGGAGAAATATTATTTTACCCAGCGTGGTCTTGAACTAGCAGAGATTCCAATTCTTCCCTTTGATGAAAAAAATATTACAGCAGAAGTGGAATTGATTGCAGGCAATGCCTTTCGTCCGGACAATAACGTAGAGATTGCTTATGCGGACAAGGCAGGCATTCCTTACCGTCGCTACCATGAATTTTTAGGAGAGTTCATGCGTGACTTTATCAGTTTTGGAGTGGCGGGTGCCCACGGGAAAACCTCAACAACGGGTCTGCTATCTCATGTCTTGTCCAACATCACCGATACCAGTTATTTAATTGGAGACGGGACGGGACGCGGCTCTAGTCAAGCAAAATATTTCGTCTTTGAGTCTGATGAATACGAGCGTCACTTCATGCCCTATCATCCAGAGTATTCGATTATTACCAATGTGGATTTTGATCATCCGGATTATTTCACAAGTCTGGAAGATGTTTTTCATGCGTTTGACGACTATGCCAAGCAGGTTACAAAGGGGCTATTCCTCTATGGGGAGGATGAGGAGCTTAGAAAAATTACTGCTCAAGCTCCGATTTACTACTATGGCTTTGAAGAGGGCAATGACCTAGTTGCCTATGATTTATTACGCTCTACGACAGGCTCTAGCTTTAAAGTCTCTTTCCGTGGTCAAGAGTTGGGAGAATTTAAAATTCCGACCTTTGGTCGCCACAATGTCATGAATGCAACGGCTGTCATTGGTTTGCTTCATGTGTCAGGATTTGACCTAGATCTAGTGAGAGAGCATTTAGTGAGCTTTGCAGGAGTGAAACGCCGTTTTACAGAGAAGATTGTCAATGGAACCACGATTATTGATGATTTTGCCCATCATCCAACGGAAATCATCGCAACATTGGATGCGGCTCGTCAAAAATATCCTAGTAAGGAAATCATTGGTATTTTCCAACCCCATACCTTCACACGCACCATTGCCTTGCTAGATGAGTTTGCAGCAGCTTTGAATCAGGCAGATGCGGTTTACTTGGCGCAGATTTATGGCTCTGCCCGTGAAGTAGATCATGGAGATGTTAAGGTTGAAGACTTGGCCGAGAAGATTATCAAGAAAAATCAAGTCATTACAGTTGACAATGTATCTCCTCTGCTAGAGCATACGGATGCCGTCTATGTCTTTATGGGGGCGGGAGATATTCAAACCTATGAATATTCCTTTGAGCAACTCCTTGCAAATTTAACCAGCAATGTCCAATAAGCCGTGGACTATCCAAGAAGTAGCAGATTGGGAAGAAATCAAGCGTTTGTATAGCTTGATTTTTGCTGAGACTGCCTTGCTAGATGCAGATATAGCTGGAAAGCTTGGATTTCTATTCAATTTGAATGGGGAACATGTTGCTTTTCTTTTTGGGCAGGTCTCAGATAACCATTTCCGCCTTGAGTGTTTGGGAGTTTTACCACGTTATCAGCGACAAGGGATTGGGACTCTGTGCCTAGCAGCCTTGAAAGAGCAAGCCCTAGATAGGAACTGGGATGGAATTTGGCTGCATCCGAGAGGACAGGAGCAGTATTTTGCGATGAATGGCTTTGAAGAGCAGATGGATGAAAAAACTTTCCAAGTGACCATGGTATGGCATCATCCTTTGAGGAGGCACGATGAAGATTAGACAGGCAAGAATAGAGGATCTAGCGGCTATAGTAGCGATTGAACGCGAAAACTTTAGCCTAGAGGAGGCCATGAGTCAAGAGGTTCTAGAAGCTCATCTTAAACATTGTAAAACGAGTTTCTTAGTGGCAGAAGAGGGCAACGAGCTCCTCGGTTACCTGGAAGGACCTGTTCAACGGGAACGTCATCTCAAGGATTTGTCCTTTACTGTAAGTGTCATCGATACGAGTGAGCAGGTAGGAGGCTATATTTCCATCACGAGTCTCTCGATTTCTCCAACTTCCCAAGGATCGGGAATAGGGAAAGCCTTGATTAATGCCATGAAGGCAGTTGCGACAAGAGACGGTCGGTTAGGGATTAATCTGACCTGTCATGATTACTTGATTGCCTATTATGAGCGGCATGGCTTTATCAACGAAGGGGTGTCGAGTTCGCAATATGCAGAAGAAGTCTGGTATGACTTGGTCTGGGAAACGGTTAGCCCTTGATGAGATTTCTGATGGGGAAAAGCAGGACAAACGCATGAAAAAACGATTGTTTTCAGATAAGGTTTTTTCATAAAAATTATATTTTTTATCATGAAATTTTCTTACAATGTAGATGCAAATAAATCCAAATCAATAGATATCGTGAAAATGTTCAAAAATGTAGGTAGCTAGAAAACACTGCATGAGTTTTCTTTGTGGATACTGCGTGAGGAGAAAGCGTTTGATATTGCATTTATTTTGCTTTTAAGATATAATAGTGAGGATTATAAACAAGGAGGACAGGCATTTGTCTGATAATTCACAAGATACAGAAAAGCTAAGTTTTAAAGAGCAGATTTTGCGTGACTTGGCTAGAGCTAAGGGAAATGAGCTACCAGAAAAACCAGAAGAAGTTGGGAATCTGGAAGAAAAATTAGGAATTGCAAATTTTCTACATGAAGCTCATTCTGAAGCTACAGAAGAACCTAAAGTGTCGATTGCAGAAGGTAAAGAAGACTGGTCAGAGCCCATCGTGACGGAAACTGCGGAATTTGTTGCACCAGAAACAGAAGAGCCGATACCGTCTTATCAAGAAAAGATAGAGCCAAAACCAGCTCCCGTAGTGGACGATAAGGAATACAATACCTTAAAAACACCGGTGTCTGTTTCTTATAAGGGAGATGGGGCAGAAATTACATCGAATGGCATTGAAGTAAAAGAGCCTATTCCAACGGGTGCCTTGAGAGAACCAGAAGCAAAGCCAGCTGAAAAATCTGTTTCTCGCATGCAGCGTGCAGCCAAGGAAACCAAACAAAAACGCCAAAACAATATTGCTAAAAAAATTGTTGGAACGGTGTTTGCCCTCTTAACGATTGCCATTATCGCGACGGGTGCTTTCTTTGCCTACTATGTGCATTCTGCCTTGCAGCCAGTTGATGCAGACAGCAAAGAATTTGTCACCGTAGAGATTCCTGCGGGGTCTAGCACCAAGGAAATTGGGAAGATTCTTGAAAAAGAAGGATTGATTAAAAACGGTCAGGTGTTTAATTTCTATGCGAAATTTAAAAACTATGCGGCCTTTAAATCAGGTTTTTACAACTTGAGAAAGAGCATGGATACAGACAGTATCGCAAAAGCCCTCCAAGAAGGCGGAACAGAAGAAGCAGTTACACCAGCTTTAGCTAAGTTAACCATTCCAGAAGGGTACACGATTGACCAGATAGCACAAGCAATTGGAGAGTTAAAAGAAGTCAAGGATAAGGTCAGCGCAGAAGCCTTTCTAGCTAAAGTCCAAGATGATGCTTTCATTGCTCAAGCAGCAGGCAAATACCCAACCCTTCTTGCTACCTTGCCAACCAAGGAGAATGGTGTGAAATACCGCTTAGAAGGCTATTTGTTCCCAGCTACTTATGACATCAAGGAAGAAACAACGGTTGAAAGCTTGATTGAGGAGATGCTAGGTGCCATGGATCAGACCATGTCAGCTTATTATGAAGGTTTAGCAGCTAAAAACTTGACTGTTAACGATGTCTTGACTCTCGCTTCGCTCGTCGAAAAAGAAGGATCGACAGACCAAGATCGCAAGGATATTGCAGGAGTTTTCTACAATCGTCTCAATCAAGGAATGCCTCTACAAAGTAATATCGCGATTTTGTATGCACAAGGAAAACTTGGTCAAAAAACAACCTTGGCAGAAGATGCAGGAATTGATACAAATATCGATTCACCCTACAATATTTACAACCAAACCGGCTTGATGCCTGGGCCAGTGGATAGCCCAAGTAAGGCAGCTATTGATGCCACCATCAACCAAAACAAATCAGATTATCTCTACTTTGTAGCAGATGTAACGACCGGAGCTGTTTATTTTGCAAATACTTATGAAGAGCATGAAAAGAATGTTCAAGAGCATGTCAATAGTAAGTTGCAACAAGGACAACAATAAACAAAAACTGGGACCATGTCCCAGCCTTTGTTTTTACAAGAAGAAATAGAAAGAAGAAATTACATGGCAGAAAAAACGTATTCAATGACCCTTGCAGAAAAGGAAAAATTAGAAAAAGAATTAGAGGAGTTGAAGTTAGTTCGACGTCCTGAGGTTGTCGAACGGATTAAGATTGCCCGTTCTTATGGAGACCTCTCTGAAAATAGTGAGTACGAAGCAGCAAAAGATGAACAAGCTTTTGTAGAAGGACAAATCTCGAGCTTGGAAACGAAGATTCGTTATGCCGAGATTGTGGATAGTGACTCCGTAGCTCAAGACGAGGTAGCGATCGGAAAGACAGTGACTCTCCAAGAAATTGGTGAGTCTGAAGAAGAAGTCTATCATATCGTTGGGGCTGCAGGAGCAGACGCCTTTGTCAATAAAGTCTCAAATGAAAGTCCAATTGGTCATGCCTTGATTGGGAAAAAGACAGGGGATACCGCAACGATTGAAACCCCTGTTGGTAGCTATCAAGTGAAAATCTTGAAAGTTGAAAAAACTGTATAAAGAAAAAGATGGGAGAACCCGTCTTTTTTGTGTTATTGGCTCAAAAATGGGCTCTTTGTCAACTGTAGTGGGTAGATGTCAGCTAACATCTAGAGAGGACCAACTTGGTCTTCTCTTTTTTGATGTTTAAGGCAATCAAAATCCGCTTTTTGAAGTTTTCAAAGTTCCTGAAACCAAAGGCATTTCGTTTAATGACTTTGATAAGATTATTGGTAGCTTCCAATTTAGCGTTGGAATAAGGCAATTCCAAAGCGTTTAAAACCTTGTCCTTATCCTTTAGAAAGGTCTTAAATACCGTCTGGAAAATAGGGTTAACAGTGGCTCTTTCTTGCTCAATTAGGTCAAAGAAATGCTCTGAGTTCCTCTCTTGGAAATGGAATAAAAGAAGTTGATAGAGTTCATAATGTTGTCGTAACTCATCTGAGTAGGATAGGAGCTTGTCTAAGATTTCCTTATTGGTCAAATGCATGCGAAATGTAGGGCGATAAAATCGTTTATCACTGAGTTTACGGCTATCTTGTTGTACCAGTTTCCAGTAGCGTTTTAAGACACGGTATTCCTGGGATTTTCTATCGAATTGATTCATGATTTGTATGCGGACACGGTTCATAGCACGAGCTAAATGTTGCACAACGTGGAAGCGATCCAGCACGATTTTAGCATGAGGAAAAAGTTGTTTGGCTAGTTGATAGTAAGGGCTAAACATGTCCATAGTGATGAATTTAACGCGGTTTCTGACCTGTCTAGGGTATCGTAGGAAGTGATTTCGGATGGTAGCTTGCGTTCTTCCATCAAGAATAGCGATGATGTTATTTGTGTCAAAATCTTGAGCGATAAAGCTCATTTTCCCTTTCTTGAAGGCATACTCATCCCAGGACATGACTTCTGGAAGCTTATCCCAATCCGTTTCAAACTTAAACTCATTGAGTTTTCGAATAACTGTAGATGTTGAAATGGAAAGTCTGTGTGCGATATGTGTCATTGCTTGATTTTCGATGAGTAATTGTGTGATTTTCTGGTTGACAGCGACAGAGATTTGATGGTTCTTCTTAACAATAGGAGTTTCAGCGACCGCTATTTTCCCACATTCCTTGCACTTGAAACGACGCTTTCGAAGGCGGATAAGTAGCGGGTAGCCAGCAGTTTCTAAGTAGGGGATTTTAGAGGCTTTCTGGAAGTCGTACTTAGCCATTTGTCCCTTGCAGGAAGGGCATTTAGGGGCTGTGTAATCCAAGTGACCGTGGAGTTCTAAGTGAGTTCCCATGTCGCATTCATTAGTGATCGTGATATTTTTGTCTTTCATTTTGAGAAAATTTGTGATAAGATTTAGTTGTTCCATATGAGTCTTTCTAAATGATGGTTTTATCGCTTTTCATTATAGGTCATATGGGACTTTTTTTCTACACTGAAAAAGGCTCCATAATCTCTACAGTGGATTTACCCACTACAGATATTATAGAGCCCAAAAATGCTAATCGTACTGTAACCGCTCCATAACGAGGTATATTGAAAAAGTTCCAAAGTCTTGCTTGACTCTGGAACTTTTCTATTTGCAGTTGTTCTGAATTCGTTCAGTCCACGGTAAATAAGCCTCTAGAATCTCCTTTTTTGCGAGTGACTCCTCGTTTGGTAGATTGTCTAGAAGATAAGTGATGTATTTCTCTGAATCAAGACCATGCCTCTTAGCTGTCTCCAGTAAACTCAGGATAATGGCAGTTGCTTTAGCTCCCTCAAAACTTTGGGAAAACAACCAATTTTTCCGTCCCATGACCAAGGACTTAATAGCGCGTTCTGCTACATTATTGGATAGAACCAAGCGACCATCTTGAAGAACTGCCTTGAATAGTTCTTCATACTTAAGGCTATACTCTATCGCACGACCAAGTTTTGACCCAGGTAAAATAGATTGATTGCGGCACCAGTCGAAGAACTCATCCATCAAAGGGGCTAACTCTGTCTGGCGTTTATGTAGTCGCTCCTCGCTAGACAAATCTGCCCAATCATTCTCCAAGGCAAATAGACGGTCGCAATAGGCTAATCCCTTAGCACCCAAGGAAGTCCTGTCTGCCTTTTTAGGCGTCGCCTCGAAGAAGATCTTCTGACATGAGCCCAACAACCAACCAACTCAGCTCGTTCTAACTGCCTATAGGCCGACCACATATCACAATGTACATAGCCTGTATAATCTCCAAGAAACTCCTTCACAACCAAGCCACTCCGCCCTTTATCGTGATGATAAAGAGTGATTCCCTGTTCTTCATGCTTCCCAGACAAGAAGGTCCAATAATAAGTCAACTGACTATCACTTTCCAAGACCCTATAAGAAGTCTCATCCGCATGGAGAACAGGCTGTTCTAGTAATTTCTCGTGCAGAAGGTCATAAATCGGCTCGAAATAATACTGACTAGACTTGATGTGCCAGTTGGCGACTTCCTTCCGTGTGATTGGCAAGACAAGCTTGTTCCAATCCTCTTCCTGGCGGTAGTTGGGGACCTTGAGATTGAATTTCTGATGAATGGTGTGGGCAATAATGGAGGCTGACCCTAGGCTATGTGCCAAAGGAGCCTTCGGAACAGGAGCCTTGATAATCTTATCGTTAAAATTCTTCTCGCTACAGTTCTGGCACTTGTAAGCGTGTTGGACATGGTCAATCCGCTTCAATTGTGCAGGGATGAAGACCAACTCTTGCCGTTGAATACAAGAACCAATTTCTTTCAATTGACCATGACAGTCTGGACAAGTGCAGTCTTCGCCTTTTAGTTCATGATGAACCATCTCTGGAGTAAACTGACTGAAAACAGCCTGACGAACTCCCTTGGTTTTCTTACGTTTATAGGTAATCGTTTCTGTGTCACCTGGGTAAGTCAGCGTCTTCTTCAGGAAGTGGTTCTTCTTCGAAGAGACTTAGCTGACCAGGTTGATACGCAACTTTCTCTGATGACTTGCCATAAAGTTTTTGAGTTAAGTAAGCTACTTGTTCACGAAGAAGAGCAAGTTCATTTGTGAGTTGTTGGTTAACAGCTGCTTGTTGTTTAATAATGGCTAATAACTCTTCCATAGTCTCACCCTCCAGTTTTCTTTATTATACCGAAAAGAAAGCCATGATTTCAATAGAAATCACGACTTTTTGTAGGTTTTATTTTAGGCATTATCGAAAATCCCTTCATCAGCCAGTCTACTTGCTCGGAAGTTAAGGCTTTGACCTCATGTTCATCATTAGGCCAAGTGAGTTTGCCGTTTTCAAATCGTTTGTAGAGTAGCCAAAAACCTTGTCCATCCCAATAAAGGACCTTGAAACGATCTTTGCGGCCGCCACAGAAGAGAAAAACTTGACCAGAAAAGGGATCAAGGTTGAACTGACTTTTTACCAGATAAGCCAGCGAATCAATCCCCTGTCTCATATCCGTTTTGCCACAAACCAGATAGACCTGCCCTAAATCACTGAGTTGAATGCTCATAAGCAAGTACCTTATCTAAAATAGTTTCCAGTGTTTCTTGATGAAGAGATTGGAACAAGCTTAGTTCAACTTTTCCAATACGCATTTTCAGCACCATCTCGTTTTTGTTTTTCTTATCAAAACGACGAGATTGGGGCGTTTCCAAAGGAACAATAGGTTGTGACATCACAATAGCCTCCAGTTCTGTTTTCTGATAACAGTATACTAGAGGCGTGGAAAATATCATAGACACCTCGTTATGGGGCGGTTACATCGTACTTATTGCATTGTAATACTCATTTAATACTCATTTAACATCAAAATCTGAAAAGAGCCAATTTCTATGAACAATGGGTTTTAACACAGACCAATGCAGACATTGAATCACTTCTTGCAGCTTGCTAATGACATCGTCAAGCGTCTTAAAGGCCTTATTCTTGAAACCTCTCTTACGAATCTCAGCCCAGACTTGTTCAATGGGATTCATCTCAGGCGTATAAGGTGGAATGAACTCAAAGCCAATGTTGGTAGGTTTCTCTAACGTCCGTGATTTATGCCATACGGCGTTATCCATCACGAGTAAGATATAGTCATTAGGGTAGGCTTGGGACAGTTGTCTTAAAAATTCATTCATCCAATCGGTGTTACATCCCCCAGCAATGATAAAGAAAGATTCCCCCGTATGGGCATCGACAGCTCCATAGCAGTAGCGATATTCTCGAATATAGTGGCTGTGAACATGAGGTCGTACTCCTTTTGGCACCCAAGACTTCCCAATTTTACTAATCCGTCCGAATCCTGCTTCATCTTGGTACATGAGTCTGACCTTCTGGTAACGTCTACTATTCTTAAAGCGCTTTCTCGTCTTCTTGAAGGTAGATTTTATTTTTAGACGCCAAAATCGTTTTGGCATCTGCCTTTTTAGGGTGTTCAGGTCTTGGTGTTACTTTGCGCCAACCGTGACGCTTCAACAGTGCATAAAACCCTTCTCGCGTCGTTTGTTTCCCAATTTTAGTTTGATAAGCCTCGTGCATTTCTGCAATAGTGACAAATTGTCCTGAAGCACTACCAACAAACTGTTCTTCTAAGAATGCTTTTTCTTCTTCGTAAGTAAGATAAGAACGATGACGCCCCCCTCGTGCATCATGGGTAAGGGCAGAGAGGCCTTCTTGTTCATATTTTTTCACCAAACGCCAAATCGTATCATGAGATAAACCGATTAAGTCAGAAATGGCCTTGTAGGTCAACTTTTGAGAGCGTAAATAGACCGCTTGAATCCGTTTGTGATAGGCAGAGAGGTGTTTAGCCTTGAGAGCTGATTTGAGTTCTGTGATTTGTTCTTGTGTAGCGTTCATAGGACTATTATACATCAGAATTTGATTTTTGTTAAGTATAATTTCAAAAACAGATGTGCATATATAAAAATTTATTTTTCTATGAAATGAAGTGGGCTAAATAAGTTAAACAGGATGCTTTTTTCAGCAGATGAAAAGAACAGTGATAAAAAAGGGGTAGGAAACATCTAAGAAAGGCCCAAAATCGCTACTTTTGATTTTCATTGAGTATAAAAATAGCTTTTTATCTAAAAAATAAAACAAGCTAAGTGAAGCAAATAGGATGCTACTTCAGTAAATGAAATGAAGATAGAAAAAAGGGAACTTATTTCTAAATCATCTAAGAAAGTGATAAAAATGCTAACGTTGAATTTTTATTGAGTATTAGTTCGAATGTATAGTCAAACATCCCAGCTCGTCCTTCAAGCAAGCTGGGATTTTAATCTTTACAGTCATGACATGTCAATGATCATCTTAGCCCATGAAAATAGATTTTTGATGATGTAAGATTTTCGAAGGTCTGACTTATCGGCGAAGTTCGACTCTGCGCAGTAGAGCTTTGCGTTTTTGATTGTCAATGAGTTGAATGAGCCTTTGGAATTGTACTTGAATATCTTCCTGATAGATTGCTGAAATGCGGTGCCCGAAATCCAAATGTTTTAAAAAGATAGGGGCGGTCTTATGTTTGAAGACTTCACCTTGAAAAAAGTAGTCTCCTGAGCGAATATCTACTGATAAGAGGGAAGAACGCCACCGACTTTTACGAGTGTGTTTGGGTTTCCAGCTGATTTTCAATTGTTTCTCGTAAAAATACCATCCCATAATTTCAATTGTAGCAGTTTCTTTGGTTACAGAATCAGTATAGCTGGCAGGCACGCTCAACACCTTGCTACCTCGTTTTGATAGGAGAAAAGGCTGGAAATTTTGAATACCTTCGTAGTCCTTGGCAGCAATAACAGTCAATGTTTCATCCTGAGCATTGTCTTTTTTATCAGCTCTCGTGGTGTAACGAAAAGGATCGTAGTCTGTTGTTATTTTTTCACGAAGAATAGCCTCCTGCTCTAGCTTTTCAATCTGTTTGGCATTGTGTATATCTGTTTTGAGATAATCCATGACAGACGGATGCCGATAGTAGGTATCAATCAGGTATGTAAGCTTGGGAACAGAATAAATTTGCTCTAATTCTTGAGGGTATTCAAAAATGTGAACGGTATGCAGTGAGGCAATGGGAACAGCAGCGATACCAGCTAGAATAGTTTCTTTATCAAAGAAAGTTGCTAAATGAAACGTTGAGCTAGCTCCCTGTTTATCATTCGTATTGACAACAGAGAGTTGATGATCTGCCTTAAAGCAGATGATAAAACGAGCGTCTATTGACTGTGGAGACAGGGAAGTGATGGGAATGAAATAGTAGTGGTGATAGGGCATGAGCGAGAGATATTCGCCCAGTGTGGATTCTATGTAGTGTATCATGTATCAAATATCCTCAAAATAAGTATTGGAAGTTTTAGGAAAGAGGGCTTGTCAATCTCTTTGGGAATTCTAGCTAGAAAGAGGGTTCAGAGATTGGAAAATAAAAAAATTGATTTTCTGGTTAGGATAGAAAATCAGTTTTTTTATGGATTTTGTGAGATTAGGCTTGTTCTTCTTTTTTGCTTTCTAGTGGCTGCTGAGCTGTCTGCAATTCTTTTTGCGTTTTCTTAAGCTTTTGTTGTAAGGAGAAGTTTTTAGGCATACTGATGAGAAAGGTTCCCAAGGAACCCAATAAAACGGATAGTAAGATTAAGATAATCAAAGGTAACTTGAACTCACCAAAGAGATAATTAACCTGGACTGTTTCAAAGTTCGCAACCGATAATCCAGCTATCAGGAGAATGGTTACGAGTAGTAGAATGTAGCGAATGTAGTTTTTCATAAAATCTCCTAGTCTTGTTCTTTAAAGTCAGCTCTGCTTTTGACATCGCCATATTCTTCAGGGGTTTCCCGCCATAAAATCTCATCAAATGAGGCGAGGGGAAGCTCTGTACCGTATCTATTTTTCAAGGCTGTACTGACCAAGCGATAAGCTAAATTGGCATTACGGGAGAGGATTGGACCGTGGAAGTAGCTTCCGAATACGTTTTTATAATGAACGCCTTCTGTACCATCTTCTTGATTATTTCCATTGCCATAGATGACCTTACCCAGTGGTTTTTCATCGCTTGATAAGAAGGTTCGACCTTGGTGGTTTTCAAAGCCATAATAAGTCTCATTAAATTCTTCATTGTGAATTTTAATATCTCCAATATAGCGGTTATTGTGTTGGTTGAGCGTATAGTGACCTAAAATTCCTAAGCCTTCGATGCGACGACCAGAAGCCTGAATGTAGTATTGACCGAGAAGCTGAAATCCGCCACAGATTCCCATGACAACGCCATTGTTTTCAATAAAAGATTGAAGATTCTCTTTTTTACTAGGCAGATCAAGCGACACGATGGACTGCTCATAGTCTTGGCCACCACCGAAAAAGACTATGTCATAAAATTCTTGGTCGAACTCATCTTTGAGCGAGACGATATCCACTTGAACCTTGGCTCCTAATTTTTCAGCAACATATTTAAGCATAAGTACATTGCCGTTGTCTCCATAGGTGTTCATCAAATCACCATAGAGATGGGCAATGCGGAGTTCGTAAGAATATTCTTTATCCTTTGGAGATTGTAGGGAAGTATAAACCATTAGTCCATCTCCTTTCTAATGATACCTTGTTCTGCTAGTAATTCGCGTATTTCCAGCATGGCTGTGTAGGTGGCTAGAATATAGGCGTGTTTGGTTTCTTGTGTCTTAATGGTTTCTAGAATCTCTGAAATCGTTGCATGTTCAGTAATCTGCTCAGGTTGATAGCCTGTTACCCGTAAACGTCTTGCGATTTCTGAGTGTCTGACACCTCCAGCGTTGATTGCAGGAATTTCCATTTCCATGATGCGTTCAAACTCTGCATCCCAAATCCAACTAGTATCAATCCCATCTGCATAATTAGCATTGAGGAGAACCGATAGACTAAAGGAAAAGGGAGCAAGGCTAATCATTTCTAGAGCCTGAGTTGCTCCGACAGGATTTTTAATAAGGACTAAGGTACATTCCGTTTGACCAAGCTTGAAGGTTTCTTGGCGACCAAAGACAGCACGACTTTTTTCAAAGCCTTGTTTGATAATACGTGGTTCTACCTTGAAAAATTGGGCAATTGAAACGGCTGCAAGGGCATTATAGATATTGTAGAGACCACCGATATTGATGTGATAGGCTTGCCCATCAATCACAAAGTCAGAACTTTGGTGGGTTAATTTGCTGAGTTGCGTCACCTTATAATCAAGGGCTGGGCGAGCAAAGCTACAATTTTGGCAGCTATAATCTCCAAGATTGGCATAGGTATTTAAGCGATATTTGAGGATGTGGTCGCACTTAGGACATAAAATACCTTCGGTATTATAATGAGCCAATTGCGGCTCTGTTTTTTGTGTATCAAAGCCATAATATTGGATTGGATTGTCTAAGGAAACCGAGTTAAACAAGGGACTGTCTCCGTTCATCAAAACCGTTGCAGAAGGCACTTTTCGGATAGCATCTAAAATCATTTGATAGGTTGTGTAGATTTCTCCGTAACGGTCCATTTGGTCCTTGAAAATATTTGTCAGAACAAAGAGGCTTGGTTTGATGTAGTCGCAAATCCGTGACAAGCTGGCCTCGTCAATTTCAAGAACCGCAATAGGTTTTCCAGTCTTACTTTTTTTTGCACTCAAAAAAGTGGTGGTGATGCCAGTAATCATATTGGCACCGCTAGGATTGGTCACGACTGTCCCAAAAGCTTCTGACAAAATACCGACTGTCAGGGCTGTGGTGAGGGTTTTTCCGTTGGTTCCTGTGATGACTACGATTTCATAGTCTGCCGCTAGACTTTGTAGAATATCCTTGTCAAAATGAAGGGCAATTTTCCCGGGAAGGGTAGAGCCACGTCCGAGTTGTTTTAAAATTGCTTGGGAAGTTTTTCCCGCTAGTTTTCCAAATACTGTATTTATCTTCATAGAGGTATTGTACCATAAAAAGGCTTTCTTTTGTAGGAAAATAAATCTAAAAGGAGAGAAATCTTTCTCAAAACATGCTATAATAGTGTGTAGATTGTTTTTTTGGTAAAGGAGGGGCAAAGCGGTATGAATTTTCAACAATTGTCCAATTTACAGTATTGGGCGAGTCTATTTTCAGGTCCTTGGAGTTTAATCATCAATGTTATTGATATTTTGATAGTTACCTGGTTGTTGTACCATTTTTCAAAGGCCATTGCAGGCACGAAAATCATGATTTTAGTGCGTGGAGTGCTGGTTTTTATTTTGGCACAAATTCTAGCGAATGCGATAGGACTTGTGACGGTATCCTGGCTTATTAACCAAGTGATTACCTATGGAGCCATCGCTGCGGTTGTGATTTTCACGCCAGAGATTCGGACGGGATTAGAGCGGTTGGGGAGAGCCACAGAGCTGTTTGCTACGGCACCTATTAGTGTAGAAGAAAAGATGATCCAAGCCTTTGTCAAATCCGTTGCTTATATGAGCCCGCGTAAAATTGGGGCCTTGGTCGCTATTCAGGGAAGTCGAACTTTGCAGGAATATATATCGACTGGCATTCCGTTAGATGCGGATATCTCAGGAGAATTGTTGATCAATATTTTTATTCCCAATACGCCTTTGCACGATGGGGCTGTGATTGTGGCCAATCATAAAATCGCAGTTTCTTGTGCCTATTTGCCGCTGACAGAAAGCACTGGTATCTCAAAGGAATTTGGGACCAGACACAGGGCTGCTATTGGTTTGTCCGAAGTATCAGATGCCTTTACCTTTATCGTTTCAGAAGAAACAGGTGGCATTTCTGTGACCCATAACGGTGTTTTCAAACATGATTTAAGCTTAGATGAATTTGAAGCGGAATTGCGCAAAGTCTTATTGAATGAACAGCCAAAAACGCAATCCTGGTACAAAAAATGGATTAAAGGAGGAAAAGTATGAAAGCAAAAAAAATCTGGTATATCATCTCCTCCCTCTTTTTTGCCCTAGTTCTATTTATCTATGCAAGCTCCAGTAATTACCAAAATAATACCAATGCACGTCAGACCAAGTCAGAGACCTATACCAATACCTTGCCAAATGTACCGATTGAGACGCGTTATGATAGTGATGAGTATTTTGTCAGTGGTCTATCAACGGATGTTTCTGTAGTCTTGACGGGTTCAAATCGCTTGACGCTAGCCAGCGAGATGCAAGAGAGCACCCGCAGATTTAAGGTGGTAGCGGATCTCTCAGGCAAGGGAGATGGGACCATAGAAGTGCCATTGAAGATTGAGAATTTGCCGAGCGGCTTGACAGCTACCCTGAATCCCGATAAAATAAGTGTCAGGATTGGGAAGAAGGCTAGTAAAACGGTGAAAGTCAAATTCAGCTATGAGCCGACTCAAGTAGCGTCAGGCATTCTGATTGATTCGATTAGTTTGGGCGAGAAGGAAGTTGTTGTCACCAGCGATGAAGCGACTTTGGAGCGGATTGACCATGTCGAGGCCCTGTTGCCTGTTAACGAGGTGATTTCAGGGAATTACTCTGCCACCCTATCCTTGCAGGCGGTTGATGAAAATCGTGAAATTTTATCAAGTGTGGTCACACCGCTTGAAACGACTGTTAAGGTGACGGTGAAAACGATCAGTTCCAGCTCAAGTAGCTCGTCTGATTTCAGCACCACATCATCCAGCAGTTCACATTAGTGTTGAAAGGAAAAATTATAAAAAATGGGAAAATATTTTGGAACGGACGGGGTTCGCGGTGAGGCCAATGTTGAGTTGACACCAGAGCTGGCCTTTAAATTAGGTCGTTTTGGAGGCTACGTCTTGAGTCAGCATGAACAAGATGTTCCGCGGGTTTTTGTCGGGCGTGACACTCGGATTTCCGGAGAAATGTTGGAGCACGCCTTGATTGCGGGGCTTTTGTCTGTAGGTATTCAAGTTTATAAATTAGGAGTTATTGCAACGCCGGCAGTGGCCTATCTCGTGAAATCTGAAAAAGCGAGTGCGGGCGTGATGATTTCAGCCAGCCACAATCCTGCTCTTGATAATGGGATTAAGTTTTTCGGTGGAGATGGCTATAAGCTCGATGACGACCGTGAGTTGGAAATCGAAGCCCTTTTAGATGCTGAAGAAGATATCCTTCCTCGTCCAAGTGCTCAAGGTTTAGGGCACGTTATGGATTATCCAGAAGGTTTGCGTAAGTACCAACAATACCTTGTTTCCACAGGTCTTGCTTTGGATGGCATGCATGTGGCCTTGGATACTGCAAATGGTGCTGCAGCAACCAGTGCTCGACAAATTTTTGCAGACCTTGGAGCAGAACTCAGTGTCATTGGTGAAACTCCAGATGGTTTGAATATCAACCATCAGGTAGGTTCTACCCATCCTGAAGCCCTTCAAGATTTGGTCAAAGAAAGTGGGGCAGCGATTGGTCTTGCCTTTGATGGGGATAGCGACCGCTTGATTGCTGTTGATGAGACGGGAACCATCGTGGATGGTGATAAAATCATGTATATCATTGGGAAGTACATGGCTGAAAAAGGAATGTTAGCTCAAAATACGATCGTCACAACCGTAATGTCTAATCTCGGTTTCCATAAGGCCTTGGATCGCGAAGGCATTCGCAAGACAGTGACGGCTGTCGGAGACCGCTATGTAGTCGAAGAAATGCGAAAATCTGGCTACAATCTAGGTGGTGAGCAATCTGGACATGTGGTCATCATGGATTATAATACCACAGGAGATGGACAATTAAGTGGGGTTCAGTTGACTAAAATCATGAAAGAAACAGGCAAAACCCTTTCTGAATTAGCGAGTGAAGTGATGATTTATCCACAAAAATTAGTCAATATCCGTGTGGAAAACGCCATGAAAGATAAGGCGATGGAAGTTCCTGCTATTAAAGCCATTATTGAACAAATGGAAGAAGAGATGGCTGGAAATGGTCGTATCTTAGTGCGACCAAGTGGAACAGAGCCTCTTCTTCGGGTCATGGCAGAAGCGCCGACTGATGAAGCAGTTGATTACTATGTGGATACGATTGTAGAAGTTGTCCGCAAGGAAATTGGCATTGAGTAAGACAGTGTGAGGTTGAGTTGTTCTTACTCAACCTTTTCCTTTTTTGTCCCTATACTCGTCAACAATCAACATCTGACGTTGTTCACTCCCAGCGTAACCTCTAGTTTTACCTACGGTCTTTAGGATACAAGCTAGGCTAGTTTTATCGATCACCTTTCACAATTCTCAATTGTGGAGCCTAGTCAGATTTTGATTTTTTATAGAGTAATAGTAGGAAAATTTTTAGCTCAGGTTTCTGAAGCTGATGAGATGGTAGGGAGTAAGACAGTTTGATTGTGTTGAGATTAGATTTCGCCTATCCCTATTTTATCCAGAGAAAGTGAGAGATATGAAGAAGAATTCAACACCCATCGTTCTTGGCTTGATTATGCTAGGAGCTGTGATGCGGGTGCCTATTACGGCTATTCCGCCTATTTTAACAGATATTGCGACAGGACTGGGGGTGCCTGTCAGTCAATTAGGCATCTTGACCTCGCTTCCCCTCATCATGTTTGCCCTGTGTTCCTCCTTGGCACCGCTCCTTGCTAAGAAGTTCGGCAATGAATGGCTGATCACTCTGGTCTTAACTACGATGTTATTAGGGTCTGTGATGAGAATTGTCAATCTACCATTTTTATTTATAGGAACTATGTTGTTGGGGGCAGGGATTGCAGTGATCAATGTTTTATTGCCCAGTTTGGTTTCGACTTATTTTCCAAAGCAAGTCGGTCGTTACACGACGCTTTACATCACTACAATGGGAGCTATGGCGACGGTTGGTTCGGTTGTGGCTGTGCCGGCTGTATCCGCTAGTTCTTGGAAGACGTTTATCCTTCTTTTAACAGCGGTGATTGGTCTAGCCTTGGTTGTTTGGTTGCCCAACCTAAGCAGACAAAGTCGAGCAAAACGCAAAAAAGAAGGAGTTGTTCTTCCCTCGATGTGGACCAATAAAACAGCATGGATTTTTCTGATTTTTGGCGGTCTTCAGTCTCTTATTTACTATACAGAGTTAACATGGTTGCCAACGATGGCGAGAACGGCTGGTTTGACCGGCTCTGAGGCTGGCATTTTAGCTGGTATTTTTAGCTTTATCAGTATTCCCATTTCTATGGTAACGCCGACAATCGTTGCGCGATTGAAAAAAGAAGAGCGGGCAAAAGTCATGCTTGGTGTCTCTTCTATCATGGTTGTAGGCTTGCTCCTTATTCTCATTGCGCCAGGGAATTTTATGATGTGGCTCGTGATTCATTTGCTCCTTGGGGCTTCAGTCAGTGTGCTCTTTCCTTATTTGATGCTCTCGCTATCCCTCAAAACCAGCACAACTCAGGCTACTGCCCAGCTTTCTGGTATGGTTCAAACAGGCGGGTACTTGATTGCAGCGACAGGACCAGTCTTTTTGGGGTATAGCTATTCTCGCTTTGGTTCATGGCATCCTTTGGTGCTGATTTTACTCCTTGTAACCTTATTGATGATGTGGACCATTGTCCTGATTGAGAAAAAAGAAACCATTGCTTAGCTCGTATGTAAAAAAGTAGGGGTTTGATGGGTTCGTTGAACAAGCTTTTTGATAATCAATAATGTGATAAAAATCGAATGATGGTGCTTTCTCAAAAGAGATTAAGGTTCCATCATTCGGTTTTTATTTTGCTATTCTAGATTTTTAGATTATTTGTTATCGTTTCTATCATGCTGACTTTTTCAGTGACCTAGAATTGGGTTCTTACTTTTTTAGAATTATTCCTAATTATTAAATTGTCTGATAATTCTTTGAAAATGAGAAAAACTGTGCTATACTAGAAACATGTTAAAACTAAAGAAGGAGTTTCTATGAAAAAACTTGGTATTGTTTTAGTATCGGTAGCTTTATTGACCGCATGCACACCTGCAACACAAGAAAAGCAGGCAACAAGTGAAAGCACAATGGTTCAAGTGAGTCAACAAGCATTGGACAAAGCAACGGCTGATTACAAGGCATTTGTAGAAGAGCAGATTGGACAATTGTTGACCGATACGGAAAATTTTGCCCAATTACTCAAAGATGGCAAATTAGAAGAAGCGAAGAAAGTCTATCCAGTCATTCGGATGGCCTATGAGCGTTCAGAACCGATTGCAGAAAGCTTTGGCGAATCAGATGTGAAAATTGATTTCCGCTTGGTTGACTACATGGAAGAGAATAAGACTGAGGAAGGTTGGTCAGGTTTCCACCGCATTGAAAAGATTCTTTGGGAAGAAAATACCACAACAGGTACGGAACAGTATGCGGATCAATTGGTCAATGACATCAAGGAATTAAAAGCGAAAATTGCGACTGTTGAAGTGACACCTGAGATGATGTTGACAGGAGCCGTTGATTTGCTCAACGAAGTAGCTACAAGCAAGATTACCGGGGAAGAAGAAGTGTATTCCCACACAGACTTATATGATTTCAAAGCCAACATTGAAGGAGCAGAGAAGATTTTTGAACTCTTTAAGCCAAGCTTGGAGAATAAAGATGCTAGTCTTGTTACGACTCTTGAAAAAGAATTCAAGAATGTGAATGGTCTGCTGGATCAATACATGACAGATGATACGCATTATAAACTCTACACAGATTTGAGTAAGGAAGACACCAAAAAACTAGCTGAGGCTGTGACCAAACTCGGTGAGCCACTGTCTCAAATGGGGATTATCTTGGACGGGAAGTAAGAAATGACAAAAGACGAAAAATGGTTTGAGAAGAAAATGGATCGTCGCGAATTTTTAAAAAAAGCAGGTATAGGAGGAGCTGGGCTTGCGCTCGGTGCCTCAGGTGCGTCTGCTTTTTTCGCGCATAAAGTGACAGACGAAATTGCAAAATCAGACGGACAAGAAGACATTTCTTTTTATGGAGAACATCAGGCAGGAATCGTGACTCCGACCCAGAAAAATGTGTATTTTGTTGTACTTGACCTGCATTCAACAGACAAGGCTGAAGTCATTCAGATGTTCAAGGATTGGACAGATTACAGTGAGAAATTAGTGACTGGAAAGCTAGTAAAAGAAGATGGAGATAATGGCTATCTTCCACCATTTGATACAGGGGAAACGGTTGGCCTGAATCCTCACCGCCTGACCCTTACTTTTGGGATTTCACCCGCTTTCTTGACCAAGCTAGGATTGGAAAGTAAGAAACCAAAAGAATTTCGAGCTTTGCCAGTCTTTCCAAGGGATCAGCTCAAGGAAGCCTATACTGGAGGGGATATTGTTATCCAAGCCTGTGCTGACGATGCACAAGTGGCCTTTCATGCTGTCCGAAATCTCGTCCGAAAAGGTCGCAGCCTCGTAACCATGAAATGGAGTCAAGCTGGTTTTGCAGCGATTGGTAACCGCAAAGAGACGCCACGCAACCTGTTTGGATTTAAAGATGGCACGGCAAATGCGACGAAAAAAGAGCAATTTCAGGATATCATCTGGTGTGAGGATTCTAACTGGATGCGGGGAGGCACCTATATGGCAGTCCGCCGTATCCAAATGTTTCTGGAAACATGGGACAGAACCAGCCTCAATGAACAGGAAAATACCTTTGGTCGCTACAAGGAAAGCGGTGCACCCTTTGGAAAGAAAGATGAGTTTGATGAAGTTGATTTGGACTTAAAAGACGATAAGGGCGAGCCACTTGTGCCCGTTGATTCTCATGTCAGACTAGCAAAGGAAACAGGTGTTGAAATCTACCGTCGCTCTTATTCGTATTCAGATGGAATTGATGAAAAAACAGGTCAGTTTGACTCAGGCTTACTGTTTATTTCTTTCCAAAAAAATCCAGAGCAATTTATCACCATTCAAAACAATTTGGGAAATATGGATAAGATGAACGAGTATATCACCCATGTCGGAAGTGGTTTATTTGCTTGCTTTGCTGGCGTAAAAAAAGGAGAGTACATTGGTCAAGCCTTATTTGAATAAACTGGCACTCCTTGCCTTACTTGCTTTCGTCTTTTTTGCAAGACCTGTTTCGGCAGAGGATTCCTATAGTCATCTCTTTATCACGATTACAGATGCGACCACAGCCTTGAACAAAGGGGATAAGGAAAGGGCAGAGCAGTTGATTGCTCAGTTGCAGGAAGATTTCACACAGGTCGATAACTATGATTCCAAGGCTGGTCAGATGGTGACCAACCGCCTAGCGGAATTGGAACAAGAACCGACAGAAGAAAAACTAGTGGCTGTTTCTAAAGCCTTGTTGGACTTTGAGGCGGAACAACATCCTGTTGATGTCACTGCTGAAAAAGAAAAACTGATGAACAAGTTATCTCCTGCCTTTGACCTTTTGCAGGAAGCGATTGAGCGCAAGGAGATTGACAGTGTCAAGGAGAACTACAAAAAACTCAATAGTACGTGGACAGTGAATGAAGGCATTGTTCGTGATACTAGCACAGGGCATTACGGAAAAATTGAAACAGCCATTTCTTTCTTACGCAGTAGTATTGAAACAGAACCTGTAGACTATGGCAGTATTCAAACATCATTTGATGATTTAAAAAATGCTATTCAAGCCTTTGTAGCTGGTCAAAAGGTAGCTACAGCTGCAACGGATGTAACCTTAACAGATGGGATTGATCTGCTCAAGCAAGCACAAACTGCTTTTGAAGCGGGTGATAAGACCAAAGGGGCTTCTCTGATGAAGGAATTTATCACCATTTGGCCGACCATTGAAGGAGATGTTAGTACACGGAATCCAAGTCTTTATACTCGGGTCGAGAGTGAGTCGCCCGTTATCATGGTACGCGGTGACGAAGCGGCTTATCAAGAAAAGCTCGCCCAACTGATTGCGGATTTGGCAAGCATTGATCCCTCAGCCAGCTACACTGTCTTCGATGCGATGCTAATCCTTCTGCGGGAGGGAGTTGAGGCTCTTCTCATCGTGCTAGCTCTAGTCTCTACTCTAAAAGCGAGCAAGCAGAAAAAAGGCTTGCTTTGGGTTTATGGCGGAGCTGTCGTCGGTTTATTAGCCAGTGCCCTGTTGGCGATTGCCTTGCACCAATTTTTCCCAAGGCTCTCCTCTGGTGCCAATCGTGAAATCATTGAGGGCTTGGTGGGGATTGTTGCGGTTGTGATGATGGTTGTCATTGGTATTTGGCTCCATAGTAAATCTTCTGTCAAGAAGTGGAATGCCTATATGGAGCAGCAGATGCAGGTGGTGACGGCAAGCGGTAGTTTCCTTTCAATGTTTGCTTTGAGTTTTCTAGCGGTCTTTCGTGAGGGGGCAGAAACCATTCTCTTTTATGCAGGTATCCTACCAAAGATTAGCCTCAATGACTTTCTATTAGGAATTGGTCTAGCCTTTTTAGTCCTTTTACTCTTGGCTGTTGTCATGCTGAAAACAACGAGCAAAATCAAGCCACATAAGGTATTTTTCTATCTGACTTGGCTGATTTATGCCCTGGCCTTTAAGATGTTGGGAGTTAGTATCCATGCCTTACAATTGACCAATATCCTCCCGAGTCATGTAGTGAGAGGTATTCCTACAATAGATGTGATCGGTCTGTATCCAAGTCTAGAAATTCTGCTACCACAGGTCTTTCTCATCCTCTTGATTGCTTGCTTAACGTGGAAGAATCGAGAACATCATGCACACTAAACAAGAACTAACCGTTGTCGAGCATTTGACCGAATTTCGAAGTCGCTTTATGTGGACCCTATCTTTTTTCTTCGTTAGTTTTTTGATCAGTCTCTGTTTTTCGAGAAGTATTTACCAGTTTTTGACTCAGGGATTTTCTCAGAAATTGATTGTTTTGGGTCCTAACGATATATTATGGATTTATATCAATATAGCCAGCCTCCTAGCCTTTACGCTGACCTTGCCGTTTTTGACCTATCAAGTTTGGGCTTTTGTAGTTCCAGCACTTGATAAAGGAGAAGCCAGAAGTATTTTCTGGTACATCCCAGCGGTCTTTTGTTGCTTTGTCTTGGGCTTACTATTTGGGTTTTATCTGGTCAGCCCAGCTCTTTTACAGGTTCTTTTGTCCTTTGGGGATGGGCTCTTTGATACGCAATTAACAGCACAAAATTATCTGGCTTTCTTGTTGCATACGACAATCCCGATGGCTGTTTTGTTTGAAATACCTGTTTTAGTGGCATTTTTGACCTCCCTTGGTGTCCTTAGTCCACGATTTTTGGTACAATATAGAAGACATGCCTACTTTACCTTGCTGGTGATTGCAGTAGTTATCACGCCAGCTGATTTTACAAGTGATTTAGCCATGACGGTTCCCCTTATCCTCATCTATGAAGTAAGTGTCGGTATCAGTAAATGGCTCTATCGAAAAAAAGAAAAAAGGAGAACCTAATATGGGAATCTTACGTGATATTGGTGCACCGGGAATGATTATCTTGGTCTTGGGCGCCCTCTTGATTTTTGGACCAAAACGCTTACCAGAGTTGGGCGAATCGATTGGTAAAATGATCTCATCCTTTAAAAAAGCCATGGAAAATGGTGAAGAAAAAGAAGAAGGTAAGGATAAATGACAGCAGTAACAGGTCTTTTGGTTATGGATGTGGATAGCACCCTTATTCAAGAAGAAGTCATTGATTTACTGGGAGAAGCAGCGGGTGTTGGAGAGCAGGTAGCTAGGATTACTGAGCGAGCTATGCGAGGGGAATTAGAGTTTAAAGAGGCTCTTTATGCCCGTGTAGCGCTTTTAAAGGGTCTTCCCCAAAGTATTTTTGAGGAGGTCTTGGATAAGGTTCATGTGACCAAGGGGGCCCATGAATTGATTGACAGGCTCAAGCATGAGGGCTATAAAATTGGCGTGGTATCGGGTGGTTTTCACGAAACTGTGGACAGCATCGCTAGCCAATTAGGGATTGATTATGTCATGGCCAATCGCTTGGAAATCAAAGATGGTTTTCTAACAGGGCAGGTACTGGGTGAGATTATCACCAAAGAAACCAAGAAGGAGTGTCTTCTGCACTGGGCAAGGGAAAATCAGCTAGCCATTTCTCAGACGGTTGCCGTGGGCGATGGGGCAAATGATTTACCGATGATTCAGACAGCAGGAATTGGAATTGCCTTTAACGCTAAGCCTGTGGTGCGAAAAGCCGCTCCGTATCAGATTAACGAATACGATTTGTATCAGGTCTGGCATCTGATTCAATCTGTGAAGAGAAAGTAGGCCCCCATGCATATTTTGATTGCCCCAGATTCCTTTAAGGAGAGCTTGACAGCTGAGGAAGTGGCGATTTGTATCCAGACCGGGTTGTCTGAGGCTCTGCCGACAGCGACATTTGATCTCATGCCTGTGGGCGATGGAGGGGAAGGAACGATTGCTAGTTTAAATCAGGTTTTAGGAGCAGAACGTCAGGAACTCCTTGTGACTGGTCCTTTTGGAGAGCAGGTAGTCATGCCGTATGGACGAAAAGGATCCTTAGCCTTGTTTGAAATGGCAGATTTGGTTGGTTTGGGCCTCATTCCACGAGAAAAACGAAATCCCCTAGCCTTAGAAACGAGAGGATTGGGAGAATTATTGGTTCATTTGGCCAAAGACGGTGTGACAAAAGTCTTGGTCGGTGTCGGTGGTTCTGCGACAAATGATGGGGGTCTGGGCCTTGCAGCTGGTCTTGGCTATGCATTTTTTGATGAGGACGGTCATCGTTTGCAGGCCAAAGGGAGTTCGCTGGGGCGTGTGGCACGCGTATCCTCAGAATGTGTGCCAAAGGAGATTTTTCAACTTGAACTTCAGATTTTAACCGATGTTTGCAATCCCTTGTGTGGACCTGAAGGGGCAACGTATGTCTTTGGAGAACAAAAAGGTTTGCCCTCCTTTCTCATGCCTGCTGTGGATCAGGCGATGGAACAATTTTACAGCACCTTTTATTCCGACGTGTTATCCCTAGCAGGAGCGGGGGCTGGAGGAGGAGTGACCGCAGGCTTAGTCGCTTTTGCTGGGGGCAAGATTGTCTCGGGCATTGATGTATGCTTGGATTTGCTCGATTTTGAGGAGCGGTGCCAGAAGGCTGATCTCTTGATTGTCGGCGAAGGCAAGATGGATCGTCAGTCTATCAGGGGAAAGGCACCTTTTGGTGTGGCAAGACGAGCTCCTAAGCATGTGCCAGTCCTTGCCATCTGTGGCAGTTTGGGAGCAGACCTTCCAGCTTTTCCAATCGAGAATATAAAAGCAGCTTTTTCCATTCTTAGACAAGTGGAAAGCTTAGAGGAGACCTTGCTTCATGCCAAGGAAAATGTGATTCGTACGGCTCGTAATATTGGCAATATCTTAAAAATCAGCGAATGATGGATCGCTGATTTTTGTGATTATTGAAATAATTTTTTCCAAAAGGAAAGTTTTTTAGTTTTCTGTGTAGCCTTTTCTTCTGCTGGTAACAAGAGAGGAGCATAGCGAGTCATCATATCCTTGTCTTCTATTTCCACAGCATGGTCTGTATGAATAACGAGTCCCAAAGGAGACTGGCAATCTTCGCTGACAATCGTTGATTCACAGCCCAAATCTTGGGCAGTTTTGAGATAAAACAATTGATCCTTGGTTGTCATCATTGGAGAGATTTTGACCAAAACAGGCTGAAAATCTGCCTTAATCGCTGTAAGTATGTGGGAGAAATACTCTTTTAACAGCGGATTGTTAATCTCTTCCAAGGTCGCATCGACAATTACCCGCTCTTCAAAGGTTTCCAGAAATTTTCGCTGTTCATCGGGCTTCACTTTTAGCCCACCTGCAGCCTGTTGTTGGATGAATTCATGTAGATCTGTCATGGTTTTAGTATAACAAAAATGGCGATAAAAAACCAGCCTTTCTTCTCACAGATCACACCGCAGGAAAGAAAAAAATACATGCAAGTATTTTCTAAAGACATATATGTTTTAACATTTTCAGGTCATATACAGATGTGTGCTAGTTCATCACTGTTTTCATCTGGATTATCATAAAATTTCATAGTAAAAAAGTTATCTGAAAATGACATGTTCGGCATGCATTTGTCGTGCTCACAGATAGGGCGGATTTTTGTTCTTGGGTTTCGGAGATAAGCTTTTTAAACCGATTGGCATTTGCAAAAATAGAAAAAAACCTGTAAGATAGTAAGGATGAACAACACAGGAGGTTCCTTGTGGCAAAAAAGGAAATCAATATTAACAATTACAATGATGATGCGATTCAAGTCTTAGAAGGGCTGGATGCGGTCCGGAAACGTCCTGGGATGTATATTGGGTCAACCGACGGGGCTGGACTCCATCATTTGGTCTGGGAAATTGTGGACAATGCAGTCGATGAAGCCTTATCAGGATTTGGAGACCAGATTGATGTCACCATTCATAAAGACGGTAGCCTGAGTGTATCGGACCATGGGCGTGGTATGCCCGTTGGGATGCACGCCATGGGGATTCCGACAGTAGAGGTTATTTTTACAGTGCTTCATGCCGGAGGTAAATTCGGTCAGGGTGGTTATAAGACTTCAGGAGGCTTACATGGTGTAGGCTCTTCTGTAGTGAATGCCCTATCTAGTTGGCTAGAAGTGGAAATTACACGTGACGGAGCTGTGTATCGCCAGCGTTTTGAAACTGGTGGTAAACCGGTAACAGGACTGGAAAAGGTTGGGACAGCTCCCAAGTCTAAGTCTGGCACTAAGGTTCGTTTTATGCCAGATAGCAGTATTTTTTCAACGACTGATTTCAAGTACAATACCATTGCGGAGCGGTTAAATGAGTCAGCCTTTCTCTTGAAACAAGTAACCTTGACCCTACTGGATGAGCGGACAGGAGAAGAAAGCCAATTCCACTATGAAAATGGCGTGCAGGATTTCGTTAGTTATCTGAATGAAGACAAGGAAACCTTGACACCTGTTCTGTATTTCGATGGGGAAGAGAGTGGATTCCAAGTTGAAGTGGCGCTTCAGTATAATGATGGCTATTCAGATAATATTCTTTCCTTTGTCAACAACGTTCGTACCAAAGACGGTGGAACGCATGAGACAGGGCTTAAGACTGCCATTACCAAGGCCATGAATGACTATGCTAGAAAAACAGGTCTTCTCAAGGAAAAGGACAAAAACTTGGAAGGATCCGATTACCGAGAAGGTCTGGCAGCTGTCCTGTCGATCTTGGTACCTGAGGAGCATTTGCAGTTTGAAGGACAGACCAAGGACAAGCTAGGCAGCCCCCTTGCTCGTCCAGCAGTTGATAGTATCGTATCTGAAAAATTAACCTTCTTTCTTTTGGAAAATGGCGAATTAGCTTCTAATCTCATTCGCAAGGCCATTCGGGCAAGAGATGCGAGAGAAGCAGCACGCAAAGCCCGCGATGAAAGCCGAAATGGTAAGAAAAACAAGAAGGATAAGGGCCTCTTATCAGGGAAATTAACCCCAGCCCAGTCCAAAAATGCAGCCAAAAACGAACTTTATCTGGTCGAGGGAGATTCAGCCGGCGGATCTGCCAAACAAGGACGAGATCGCAAATTTCAGGCTATTTTGCCCCTTCGAGGAAAGGTTATCAATACCGCCAAGGCTAAGATGGCAGACATTCTCAAAAATGAAGAAATCAATACCATGATTTATACCATTGGAGCTGGTGTTGGTTCGGACTTTAATCTGGAAGATGCCAATTACGACAAGATTATCATCATGACCGATGCGGATACGGATGGAGCTCATATTCAGACACTCCTCTTAACCTTTTTCTACCGCTATATGCGTCCCTTAGTGGAGGCTGGTAAGGTCTATATTGCACTGCCGCCACTTTATAAGATGAGTAAGGGAAAAGGTAAGCAGGAAAAAATTGCCTACGCGTGGTCGGATAATGAACTGGAGCAACTCCGCAAGGACTTCGGCAAGGGTGCCATGTTGCAACGCTACAAGGGCCTTGGAGAGATGAACGCAGACCAGCTCTGGGAAACCACCATGAATCCTGACACCCGTACGCTGATTCGTGTGACTATTGAAGATTTAGCAAGAGCGGAACGCCGAGTATCGGTCCTCATGGGAGATAAGGTTGAACCTCGCCGCAAGTGGATTGAAGATAACGTCAAGTTTACCTTGGAAGAAGCGACGGTGTTTTAATGCAGTACTTAATAGAGGCTGGGACAGTCCAGTGGACTGTTAATACTTGAGCCTAAAAATGAGAAAGCGAAATTGACAAAATCGATTTCTTCGAAATCACGATTGAGTCCCACTCCCTGTTAGCACGTTTACCGCTATCGGGCGGTCAAGCTAGCTGCCTCACTAACTTGAACAACTAAAAAATATCGTTTTAGTTGTTTAAGTGTTGTCTTCCATTTGAAATGTGGGCATGTAAAGTTATGTCAGAAAGTGAGCAATTATGGTTTTAGAAAATAGATTGGAAATAACAGATTCTCTCGAATTGGCTAGACAGGAAGAAAAAATCAGTAAAATTCGTGCCAAACGTTTATTTGAAGAAAATCTTATAGCTGATAAACCAGCAGGGACTGTTGCGACACTTTTATTTATCCATCATTTTCTTTTTGAGGAAATCTATGAATTTGCTGGTCATGTGCGGACAGTTAATCTAGCGAAAGGAAATTTCCGTTTTGCGCCGGTCATGTATTTACAGACCTCGCTTGATCATATCGAAAAGATGTCTCAATCTACTTTTGAAGAGATTGTGGAGAAGTATGTGGAAATGAATATTGCCCATCCTTTTCGTGAGGGAAATGGCCGAAGTATGCGTATTTGGTTAGACCACCTGTTAAAAGTTGAGTTAGGACAGGTGATTGACTGGTCGAAAGTTGATAAAGAAGATTACCTACTTGCTATGGAAAGAAGCCCTATTCGAGATACGGAAATGAAGCATGTATTAAAACAGGCATTAACAGATGATATTACAAGTCGAGAACTGTATATGAAAGGGATTGACCACAGTTATTACTACGAAGGTTACAGCTTGTATCAAACGGTAAATCTGTCATCTTAAACACGAACAGAATAAATACCTTTTTAATCTAAGGAAAGGAATCAAATAGGCTTTAAGCCTTCTATCTTACTATGAGTAACATTCAAAACATGTCCCTTGAGGACATTATGGGAGAGCGTTTTGGACGCTACTCCAAATATATCATTCAGGAGCGGGCCTTGCCAGACATTCGAGATGGCTTGAAGCCTGTGCAACGGCGGATTCTTTATTCCATGAATAAGGATGGCAATACCTTTGATAAATCCTATCGAAAATCAGCTAAGTCTGTCGGAAACATCATGGGGAATTTCCATCCGCATGGTGATTCATCGATTTACGATGCCATGGTTCGTATGAGTCAGGACTGGAAAAATCGTGAGATTTTGGTCGAAATGCATGGAAACAATGGTTCTATGGACGGTGATCCGCCAGCTGCTATGCGATATACCGAGGCACGCTTGTCTGAAATGGCGGGCTTTCTGCTAGAGGATATCGAAAAGAAAACCGTACCATTTGCTTGGAATTTTGATGATACAGAGAAAGAGCCGACTGTATTGCCTGCGGCCTTTCCAAATCTCTTGGTCAATGGGGCGACAGGGATTTCTGCTGGATATGCAACGGACATTCCACCGCACAATCTTGCAGAAGTTATTGATGCCGTGATTTACATGATTGACCATCCAACTGCCAAGGTGGACAAACTTATGGAATTCTTGCCGGGACCTGATTTTCCAACCGGAGCGATTATCCAAGGGCGCGATGAAATCAAGAAAGCCTATGAAACCGGAAAAGGGCGCGTTGTCGTACGGTCTAAGACTGAAATTGAGCAGTTAAAAGGTGGCAAGGAGCAAATTGTTGTCACAGAAATTCCTTATGAAATCAACAAGTCTGTTCTAGTCAAGAAAATTGACGATGTTCGTGTGAATAATAAGGTAGCTGGGATTGCGGAAGTTCGTGATGAATCCGACCGAACTGGTTTGCGCATTGCCATTGAACTCAAAAAAGAGGCCAATCGTGACTTGATTTTGAATTATCTCTTCAAATATACGGATTTACAGGTCAATTATAATTTTAACATGGTTGCGATTGACAATTTCACACCGCGTCAGGTTGGGATTGTTCCGATTTTGACCAGTTACATTGCCCACCGCAAAGAAGTCATTCTGGCTCGCAGTCGCTTTGACAAGGAAAAGGCTGAAAAACGCCTACATATTGTTGAAGGCTTAATTCGTGTTATTTCGATTTTGGATGAAGTCATTGCGCTTATTCGTGCTAGCGAAAATAAATCGGATGCCAAGGAAAATCTCAAGATCAGCTATGATTTTACCGAAGAGCAGGCAGAAGCGATTGTGACCTTACAACTCTACCGCTTGACCAATACCGACGTTGTCGTTCTTGAGAAAGAAGAAGCAGAGCTTCGCGAGAAAATTGCCTACTTGGCTGCTATTATCGGCGATGAGCGTACCATGTATAATCTCATGAAAAAAGAACTTCGTGAGGTGAAAAAGAAATTTGGCAATCCACGTCTGAGTGAACTGCAAGATACGGCTAAGACCATTGAAATCGACACAGCAAGTCTTGTGGTAGAAGAAGAGACTTATGTAAGCATTACCAAAGCAGGCTATATCAAACGTACTAGTCCTCGTTCCTTTGCAGCTTCAACTGTAGAAGAAATCGGTAAACGTGACGATGATCGCTTAATCTTTATGAGCCCAGCAAAAACGACTCAACAGCTCTTGTTGTTCACAAGTCTAGGAAATGTTATTTACCGACCTGTTCATGAATTATCTGACATCAAGTGGAAGGAAATTGGCGAACACCTCAGCCAGACCATTTCCAATTTTGAAGTTCGTGAAGAAATCATCTATGCGGAATTAGTAGACAATTTTGATACAGGTATCTATATTGCTGCAACCAAAATGGGACAAATCAAGCGTGTCGAGCGTAGTGAGTTCAGTCCTTGGCGAACCTATAAGTCCAAATCCCTTAAATTTGCCAAATTGAAAAATGATGAGGATCAAGTGGTATTTGTGGCACCGGCTCAGCTAGAAGATGTCATGATTATCACGAAAAATGGCTATGCTCTCCGCTTTAATAGTGAGGAAGTACCAGTTGTTGGTGCTAAGGCAGCTGGTGTCAAAGCGATTAACCTAAAAGGAGATGATACCGTGGCAGCAGCCTTCCTTGTATCCAGCAAGGCCTTCTATCTTTTGACCCATCGAGGGGCATTGAAGAAAGTAGCAGTTGAGGAGATTCCAGCAACCAGCCGTGCCAATCGCGGTTTGCAAGTCTTGCGTGAATTAAAGGCCAAACCGCACCGCGTCTTTGTTGCAGGAATGGTGCAAGGAGAAGCAGTTGAGGTTGATTTATTCCACCAAGGAGATAGCTCTGACGATGGTCAACTGTTACACGTTATCTCAAACTCCGGCAAGCACCATGAAATCAATCTTTCAGAACTTTCCTTCTCAGAACGCACCAGCAATGGCAGCTTTATTTCAGATACTATCTCTGATGAAGAAGTCAGCGATGCTTATATCGTATAAGGAAAATCAGCCTCGTGCTGGTTTTTCTGTTGATGAAATTGTCTGAAAATTGAAAATAATACTTGAAAATCTCGAAAAATGGTGTACAATAGTAAGCACAAAGTTAGAACCTGTATTCACAACTCAGCAACTCTATTCAGGGCTTATTTTTAGCTACTCATCGTTGCTTTTTTTCGAAATACAGTCAGTATTCCTTCAAAAAAAACGGCTTGATGATCGTAAAATAAGCTCCCGATTAGAATGACTTCGCTTATGAATATAGGTTCTTAAAAAGGAGAAATCTATGACCGTATCACTTGACTGGGAAAATCTTGGATTTTCCTATATGAAACTACCCTACCGCTATCTCGTAACCTATAAAGATGGAAAATGGCATGAAGGAAGCCTAACAAAGGATGCAACTCTTCACCTGTCTGAATCCTCGCCTGCCCTTCACTACGGACAGCAAGCCTTTGAGGGTTTGAAAGCCTATCGGACAAAGGATGGATCCATTCAGCTCTTTCGACCAGACCAAAATGCCGAGCGTCTGCAACGGACTGCTGATCGTCTTTTAATGCCCCAAGTACCGACTGAGATGTTTGTAGAGGCCTGCAAAGCAGTAGCAAGGGCAAACAGTGAGTACGTACCTCCCTATGGAACAGGCGGCACACTCTATCTTCGTCCGTTGTTGATTGGTGTTGGGGATATTATTGGCGTGAAGCCAGCCGAGGAGTATATCTTTACCGTTTTTGCCATGCCAGTTGGGAATTATTTCAAGGGCGGGCTTGCACCGACCAATTTCCTCATTCAAGACCAGTATGATCGCGCAGCTCCGAATGGAACAGGTGCAGCAAAAGTCGGTGGGAACTATGCGGCCTCTCTCTTACCAGGTCAATATGCTAAGAAAAAAGGCTTTTCAGATGTGATTTACCTTGATCCAGCGACCCATACCAAGATTGAAGAGGTTGGTTCAGCGAATTTCTTTGGGATTACCAAAAACAATGAATTTGTCACCCCAATTAGTCCTTCCATCCTTCCGTCCATCACAAAATATTCTCTCCTATACCTAGCAGAACATCGCTTAGGGATGAAAGCAGTAGAGCGTGAGGTCTTGGTGGATGAATTGCCAGAATTTATCGAAGCAGGTGCCTGTGGAACAGCTGCCGTTATCTCTCCCATTGGAGGGGTCCAGCACGGTGAGGACTTCCATGTATTCTATAGCGAAACAGAAGTAGGTCCTGTTACCCGTAGGCTCTATGAAGAACTAACAGGCATTCAATTTGGGGATATTGAAGCACCTGAAGGTTGGATTGTAAAAGTGACTGAAAACTAGTGCTTGTACTTGCAAGCTCTAGTTTTTTTGTGTAAAATAGAGAAGTTAAAGAGAGGTAGTAACCATGAGTAAACAAGATAAAAAAATTGAAATTCAAATTTCCGAAGGTAAAGTCAAATTTGGGACAGATACCATCGATGGCTATATTCTGTCGATTGGTAAAAAAGCAATTGGAGAAATTGCAGAATTAGACAATCAATTTGCAATTGTCAAAAACGGAAATGCCGATAGTTTTTATCGAAAACTGGAAAAAGCAGTCGAAAATTTGATTGAAACCTATAATTTAAGCAAATAAAAGGCTTGCTTTTTTTCGTAAAAGATGATATGATAGTCTTTGTTGATTATCTGGAGAGATAGCGAAGAGGCTAAACGCGGCGGACTGTAAATCCGCTCCTTCGGGTTCGGGGGTTCGAATCCCTCTCTCTCCATATCTAAGATACAAAGACCGCAGAAATTGACGATTTGAACGTTGTTCAAGAGACAATTTATACCTAAAGGTAGCCACACCTGTAATCCGGCTAAAGCTGGAACAGTTATGTCTCTTTTTCGTTGGGAATTTAGCTTGAATTCAACTGAAGTTTAGCAAGAGTTGATAAGGTATCTAGATATTTTTGGGGTATAGCCAAGCGGTAAGGCAAGGGACTTTGACTCCCTCATGCGTTGGTTCGAATCCAGCTACCCCAGTTCTTAGGTAAAGTATCACACAAAGGGTAAAATATCTGATGATATTTTATTTTTGTAGATACAAACGGTAAAGATAGACATGTCGTTGCGGGTGCTTAGGAAAAATATAAATAAGTATGTCAAGCGAGAACGCTTGATTGTTGGAGGATTTTTTAGATGAATGAATTTGAAGATTTGCTAAATAGTGTTAGCCAAGTCGAGCCAGGTGATGTCGTTACTGCTGAAGTATTGACAGTTGATGCTAGCCAAGCTAACGTTGCAATCTCAGGAACTGGTGTTGAAGGTGTTTTGACACTTCGTGAATTGACAAACGATCGTGATGCAGACATCAATGAACTTGTTAAACCAGGTGAAACACTTGAGTTGCTTGTTCTTCGCCAGGTAGTAGGAAAAGACACAGATACAGTGACTTACCTAGTATCTAAAAAACGCTTAGAAGCTCGCAAGGCATGGGACAAGTTAGTTGGTCGTGAAGAAGAAGTAGTTACTGTAAAAGGAACTCGTGCTGTTAAAGGTGGACTTTCAGTTGAGTTTGAAGGACTTCGTGGTTTTATCCCAGCGTCTATGCTTGATACTCGTTTCGTTCGTAATACTGAGCGTTTTGTAGGTCAAGAATTTGCTGCAAAAATCAAGGAAGTAGATCCAAAAGAAAGCCGCTTTATCTTATCTCGTCGTGAAGTTGTAGAAGCTGAAACAGCTGCTGCACGTGCGGAAGTATTTGGGAAATTGGCAGTTGGTGATGTAGTGACTGGTAAAGTTGCTCGTATCACAAGTTTTGGTGCCTTTATTGACCTTGGTGGTGTAGATGGATTGGTTCACTTGACAGAATTGTCACATGAGCGTAATGTATCTCCAAAATCAGTTGTGTCTGTTGGTGAAGAAATTGAAGTGAAAGTTCTTGACTTGAACGAAGAAGAAGGTCGAGTATCACTTTCATTGAAAGCGACAACGCCTGGACCATGGGATGGTGTAGAGCAAAAATTAGCTGCTGGTGATGTGATTGAAGGAACTGTAAAACGTTTGACAGACTTTGGTGCATTTGTAGAAGTGTTGCCAGGGATCGATGGTTTGGTTCACATTTCACAAATTTCACACAAACGTGTTGAAAATCCAAAAGATGCTCTTAAAGTGGGTCAAGAAGTAACTGTTAAAGTTCTTGAAGTGAATGCTGATGCAGAACGTGTATCACTTTCTATCAAAGCCTTGGAAGAGCGTCCAGCACAAGCTGAAGGCGAAGAGAAAGCTGAAAAACGTCAATCACGTCCACGTCGTCCAAAACGTCAAGAAAAACGTGACTTTGAACTTCCAGAAACACAAACTGGATTCTCAATGGCAGACCTTTTCGGTGATATCGAATTATAATGAATTAAGGGTTGAGAAGAGATTTTCAACCTTTTTTCTATAGGATGTTTAGCAAGTATCATGAATTGAAGTCTATAAAAACTAAAATCTGACTAGGAAATGAAACTGCAGGTAGAACTAGAGTTCAGCAAAGTGAGTGAACAAGGTTGGATTTTGATTTTTGACGAGTATAAATAGGGAGGGAAGAACAATCGTTCGTCTCTCTTTTTGTGTTCGACAGTATCACGCCAAACGCATGAAGAAAATTTTTCCAAATAATTTCTAAAATATGATTTTTTATTCTGAAATATTGAAAACCAAGCCCCTGTAATTGCCGAAAGAGAAACTTTCATGTAGTATTAAAGGATGAAAAACTAGAGAATTTCTCAAAAATCTTTCGAATTTTTTTTAAAATAAGGTTATCAAAGTAGGCGTTTTACTATTTTCACAACTTTTTCAATAAATGATTTTCTTCATGCATCTGTCGTGGTTTAATGTGAGCTTGAAGTATTCAACGACCTGAAATCAGCCGTGAAAAGTGAATAGCTTGTTTTAATTCTAGTTAACAAGATTTAGGATGCATTAAAAAATGAGATATTTTGAAAGAATTTGATAGATAATGCTTGACTTTGCTTGAAATTTAGATATAATAGATACTGTAAACGATTGCAGAAGGAGGGCTTATGTTAAAATCAGAACGTAAACAAGTGATTTTATCAGAAATCAGCCGTCATCGTGTGGTCTCCTTAGAGCAGCTAACCCAGGTTTTACAGACTTCTGAATCCACTGTTCGTAGGGATTTAGATGAATTGGAGGGAGAGGGTAAGCTTCGGCGCATTCATGGTGGTGCAGAGAGCCTTCATTCTCTCCAAGAAGAGGAGAGCAATCAAGAAAAATCTATCAAAAACGTTCACGAAAAGCAGAAGATTGCTCAAAAGGCAGCCAGTCTGATTCGTGAGCAAGAAGTGGTTTTTATTGATGCCGGGACGACCAATGAATTGCTCATCCGGGAATTGACTGCTAAGCAAGTGACGGTTGTCACGAACTCTATTCATCATGCTACGCAGTTGGTGGAGCAACAAATCTCAACGGTGATTATCGGCGGTATGGTCAAACGTTCTACGGATGCGAGCATTGGTGGCATGGCTTTAAATCAGATCGGTCAATTAAATTTTGACAAGGCTTTTTTAGGGATGAATGGGATTAGCGAAGAATGCTATTCGACACCAGATATGGAAGAAGGAGCAATTAAGCGAGCGATTTTAGAGAATGCTAAAAAGACGTATGTTTTGGCAGATAGCTCAAAAATTGGCTACTCTTCCTTCGCTAAGGTTGCCCCTATTAAGCGAGCTAGTTTGATTACAACGAAGAATGCGTCACCCCTTTTGCAACTATTAAAAGAAAAAACGGAGGTTATAGAAGTATGATTTATACCGTAACACTCAATCCGTCTATCGATTACATTGTTCGTTTGGATAAGGTCGAAGTCGGGAGTGTGAATCGCATGTCGAGCGACGATACCTTTGCTGGGGGTAAGGGGATCAATGTCAGCCGTGTCTTGAAGCGTCTGGGAATAGACAGTACAGCAACTGGTTTTATCGGAGGTTTTACAGGAAAATTTATCACAGATACCCTAGCGGAAGAGGCGATTGCGACTCGTTTTGTGGAGGTTTCAGAGGATACACGGATTAATGTGAAAATAAAAGCCGATGCAGAAACTGAAATCAACGGCACAGGTCCATTTGTTTCGGAGGAAAAGTTGGCAGATTTAAAAGCGCTTTTAGCTAACTTATCTGCGGATGACACGGTTGTTTTTGCAGGCTCTAGTGCTAAAAATTTAGGCAATGAAGTCTACAAAGAGTTGATTCCTTTGGCGAGAAAGACAGGTGCTCAGGTTGTGTGTGACTTTGAAGGTCAGACTTTGATTGATGCCCTCACTTATGAGCCTTTACTTGTGAAGCCGAATAACCATGAGTTGGGAGCTATTTTTGGTGTAGAGTTGGCAGATTTAGACGATATTGAGCGTTATGCACGAGAATTACTCGCAAAAGGAGCACAGCATGTGATTATTTCAATGGCGGGTGATGGAGCTCTTCTAGTGACTCAAGAAGGTACCTATTTTGCCAAACCCATCAAAGGAATTGTAAAAAATTCAGTCGGTGCAGGAGATTCGATGGTGGCTGGTTTTACTGGTGAATTTGTGCGTAGCAAAGATGTGCTTGAAGCCTTTAAATGGGGAGTGGCTTGCGGAACAGCGACAACCTTTTCAGATGATTTAGCAACGGCCGATTATATTCAGGAAATTTATCAAAAAGTTGAGGTAGAAAAACGATGAAAATTCAGGATTTACTGAGAAAAGATGTGATGTTGTTGGATTTAGCAGCAACAGAAAAAGAAGCAGTCATTGAAGAAATGGTTGCAAGTTTGGTGAAGCAAGGCTATGTATCAGACTTTGCGACCTTTAAAGAAGGAATTTTAAAACGTGAAGCACAAACATCCACAGGTCTTGGAGACGGGATTGCTATGCCACATAGCAAAAATGCAGCTGTGAATGAAGCGACGGTTCTTTTTGCAAAATCAAATAAAGGAGTTGATTACGAGAGTCTAGACGGTCAACCAACGGACTTGTTCTTTATGATTGCAGCACCAGAAGGGGCAAACGACACTCACTTGGCAGCTCTTGCAGAATTGTCCCAATATTTAATGAAAGATGGCTTTGCGGATCAATTGAGACAGGCAAATTCAGCAGATGAGGTCTTAGCCTTGTTTGATGCTACGGAAGAAAAGGCAGAGCCAGCAGCCGCAACAGTGCCTTCAACAAATGAGTTTATCGTTGCTGTTACAGCCTGCACAACAGGGATTGCCCACACTTATATGGCACAAGAAGCCCTTCAGAAAGTTGCGGCGGAAATGGGTGTTGGCATCAAGGTGGAAACCAACGGTGCGAGCGGTGTCGGCAATCAATTGACCGCAGACGACATCAAGCGTGCTAAAGCGGTTATCATTGCAGCAGATAAGGCTGTGGAGATGGATCGTTTTGATGGAAAACAAGTGATTAGCCGTCCAGTAGCAGATGGGATTCGTAAGACAGAAGAGCTGATTCGCTTAGCTCTCAACGATGGTGGCGATGTCCATCATGCCAGCCAAAAAGCGGAGTCTGCTGCGAGTACAAATACAGCAGGCGGTTTCTACAAGCATTTGATGAGTGGCGTAAGCCAAATGTTGCCATTTGTTATTGGGGGTGGTATCCTTATTGCACTTGCCTTCCTCTTTGACCAATTCATGGGTGTGCCTCAAGATTCGCTTGGAAGTCTTGGTTCCTACCATGAAATTGCAGCGATTTTCAAGAGTATTGGTGGTGCAGCCTTTGGCTTTATGTTGCCAGTGCTAGCGGGTTATATCGCTTATTCTATCGCTGAAAAACCAGGGTTGGCTCCCGGTTTTGTAGCAGGTAGCATGGCTTCTGCTGGACTTGCATTTGGTAAAGTTCCTTATGCAGCAGGCGGCGAAGCAAGTCTAGCACTTGCAGGGGTTTCATCTGGATTCCTCGGAGCGCTTGTAGGTGGTTTCCTTGCAGGATATACCGTTAATTTTTTGAAAAAAGCTCTTGCTGGTCTACCAAAATCCTTGGAAGGTATCAAGTCCATTCTGTTGTATCCACTTCTTGGAACAATGGTTACAGGTCTTTTGATGTTGCTTGTGAATATTCCAATGGCTGCTATCAATACAGGTCTGAACAATTTCCTTGAAGGCCTATCAGGTAGCTCTGCCGTTCTTCTTGGCTTGGTTGTCGGAGGAATGATGGCTATCGATATGGGCGGTCCTTTTAACAAAGCAGCCTATGTCTTTGGTACAGGGACACTTGCAGCAAGTGTTTCCACAGGTGGTTCAATCGTCATGGCAGCTGTTATGGCGGGTGGTATGGTGCCTCCTCTTGCTGTCTTTGTTGCAACACTCTTGTTTAAAGATAAATTTACAGAAGAAGAGCGTAATTCTGGCTTGACAAATATCGTTATGGGGCTGTCTTTCATCACTGAGGGTGCAATTCCGTTTGGTGCAGCAGACCCAGCACGTGCAATTCCAAGCTTTATTGCAGGATCAGCCTTGGCTGGAGCCCTTGTTGGCTTGGCGGGTATCAAGCTCATCGCTCCACACGGAGGAATCTTTGTGATTGCTCTTACAAGCAATCCAATCTTGTATCTTGCCTTTATCTTGATTGGTGCGATTGTCAGCGGTATTCTCTTTGGAGCCCTTCGCAAACCGTTAGATAAATAATCAGTTACTCTCAAAGCTCTAGCTTTGGGAGTTTTTTGTGTAAATTCAATTATTCGTATTTAAGATATATTTTGTTAGAAAAATGAAAATAATATTGAACTTTTGTAGAAAAAATAGTACACTAAGTGAGTAGGAAACGTTTTTAACTTCGTTTTTTAGATTTCTAGATTAGAAATCCTATTTCAAATAAGGAGGGAATAATGGAAAAGAAGTATTGGATGCGGGCGCTATACGGTGTCAGCTTAGGCTTGGCTCTGTCTGCTTCGGTTTATGCTGTGTCAGAACCTGTGCAGGTGCAGGCAGAGGAGATGGTGACAAGTGATACAACTTTTGACCGAAGTCAGCTCGTCGTTGGTGATCAAACAACGATTGAAGGACTTGTGGTCAGCGATGTTAACGCTTGGGGTGGCAATAGTTTCTTCGTTCAAGCAGACAATCAACAAGGCCTATTTATCTATCCAAAAGATTCATTAGGGGTTGAAAAAGGGGAACGTGTACGCTTAACGGGTAGGGTTGAGGAATACAGTGGGGCTCTGCAGTTGACTACGGTTACAGATGCCCAGATCCTGTCTAATGGACATCCTGTGGAAGCCAGTCTAAAAACTTTGGCAGATGTGAAAGATGAGCTGCAAGGAAGCTATATTGCACTCGAAAATGTTACAGTTTCAAATTTAAAATCCGTTGGGAAATACCAAAATAGTAGCTTTACAATTACAGATCAAGCTGGTTTAACGCTACCTGTCTTTGTTGATAATCGCTCTGGGGCAACTTTTTCAGATGTTTCAGCCAAAATCAAAGATGGTGATCAGATTTCTGTGAAGGGGATTCTTTATGCTAATAAAGGGCATTTAGAACTAAAACCTTATCGATTAGAAGATATTGCCGCTCTTGGAGATAACGACTCTAATCTTCCTATGGTTCGCACAGTTGCAAATATCGGTGAGATTCAAGGAGAATCCCATACTTCGCCGTTAGTGGGTCAGAAAGTGCAGATCAAAGATGTTGTCGTTACGAAAGTAGATGGCAAAAAAGGATTCTATATTCAAGATCTTCATCCAGATGGAAATGATAAGACATCAGACGGACTGTATGTAGTTAGTAAAGAGGCGGTAACTGTCGGTGATCAGCTAGAAGTAATCGGAGAAGTTCTTGAGCAGACAGGAGACGGCTATGCGGATAAAGATGAGACTGATTTGACGATTACGCAGTTGAAATCAGAACATATTCAAAAAATTGGTGTAGCTGACCTTCCCAAAGCTCTTATGCTTGACCGTGATCGAAAAATTCCAAGAAAAAATATTGATAATGATAGCTTGACAGAATTTCAACCAGAAGAAGATGCGATTGATTTCTGGGAAAGTTTGGAAGGGATGCTGGTCGAAGTAGAAAAGCCACGTGTGTTAGGGCCACAACTTCACGGTGAGATTTATGTTTTGCCACAAAGCTATCATGAGCAAGAACTCAATAGTGCAGATGGTGTGAGTCTTCATGCTGATTATCCAAATACAGAAGTTGTAGGTATCTTGGTTGGCAATCGACGTTATCGTGCCAAAGCTAAGGACTATTTTACAGAAAATATTAAAGGAACAGTGACCTATAGCTACGGTGCCTATAAGGTGGATGCAGCTGGCAACCTTCCTGAAAAGATGGATGGTGGCTTAGAACGGGAAGTTTCGACTTTGCTTCCAGAGGAGCACAAACTTTTGGTGGCGTCTTACAATATTGAAAACTTTTCTGCCAATGGCGATGCTAAAGAAACGCCTGAGGACAAGGTGGAAAAAATTGCTCGTTCTCTTATTCATGAAATTCATAGCCCAGATATTGTGTCTTTGATTGAAGTTCAAGATGATAACGGAGGAATTGATGATGGAACAGTCAGCGGTGTCAAAAGTGGAGCGCGCTTGAGTGAAAAGATTCGTCAATTGGGCGGGCCGTCCTATAAGTATGTCGAAGTGACGCCAGAAAATAACGCTGATGGCGGTAAACCAGGGGCAAATATCCGCGTTGCCTTTCTCTACAATCCAGCTCGAGTGACTTTGGTAGATAAGGCAATCGGTGGTAGTCAGGAAGCAGCACGTTTTGTAAATGGAAGTTTAGAGAAAAATCCGTCTCGTATTGATCCGACCAATCCAGCTTTTACAAATGTCCGCAAATCATTGGCAGCTGAATTTGAATTTAAGGGAGAGCGCGTGGTTGTTATCGCGAATCACTTGAAATCAAAACGAGGAGATGATTCCTTATACGGAGCTAGTCAGCCAGCACTAGAACATTCGCAGGCTGCTCGAATTGAACAAGCAAGAATCTTAAATCAATTTGTCCAAGAAGGATTAGCACAAAATCCAAATCTAAAATTTGTTTTGACAGGTGATTTTAATGATTTTGAATTTTCGCAGACTATTCAAGCGCTTGAAGGAGATACCTTGGTCAATCTTTTGTCTGGTCATGATTTTAGAGATCGCTATTCCTACTTCTTTAGAGGCAATCAGCAGAGTCTGGATAATATTTTAGTGTCTAAAAATATTGCTGACAAAGTAGCTTTTGACGCCGTACATGTGAATTCTTCTTTTATGGCAGAGGACGGGCGTGCGTCAGACCACGATCCTTTGGTTGTGCAAATTACTTTTGGAAAAGGTGAAGGGCAAATGGAGGATACTTTGATTTCGCCTGAGCCTTCATCTCAAGAGGGAGCCTCTTCTCAACAAACGAATTCATCTAGCACTTCTGCATCCTTTAATTTTGCTTCATCGGAAGAATGGAAGGCTGTTCGTCTAGGTGACTCCTCTCTTTCATCAGGTAAAGCAAGGAAAACTCATAAAGAGTCTGACTTATATACATCATCTGTAAAAGATCAGGGAGAATCAGAGAGCAAGAAAGTGGCGAGACAGAAGATTTTACCAAAAACAGGAGAAAAATCGGTTCTCTTTGCCTCAGGAGGGGTACTGTTCGTTGTACTTGGAACTATTCTTGCCTACAAGAAAAAACATTCTGTCTAACAGTGATGTGTAATAGAAGCAGCTCTCTAATTCATTCTCTTAGCCACTTTGTTGTAAAATTCTGAATTTACAAAACTTTTAAAAATGTCAGAAGCCCTTTTAGAATGGAAGGGCTTTTTGATATAATGGATACTATCGAATGAAAAGGAGATGACTATGTTTAAAAAAGGTTCACTAACAGGACTCCTCCTGTTTGGTATATTTTTTGGGGCGGGAAACTTAATTTTTCCTCCGAGTTTGGGAGCTTTATCGGGAGAGAATTTCTGGCCGGCCATTAGTGGATTTGTCTTGTCTGGAGTTGGAATTGCTGTATTGACGCTGATTATTGGTACGCTCAATCCTAAGGGATATGTATCTGAGATTTCTCGGAAAATCGCTCCTTGGTTTGCAACGACCTATCTTGTGGCTTTGTACCTTTCTATCGGTCCGTTCTTTGCCATTCCGCGGACAGCGACAACGGCTTATGAGGTCGGGATTGCGCCGCTTTTAGCAGGAAATAGCCAGTGGAGTTTGTTGCTCTTTACCCTGTGTTATTTTGCGGCGGCCTATCTGATTTCCCTTAATCCATCTAAGATTTTAGACTTAGTAGGACGGATTTTAACCCCCCTCTTTGCCTTCTTAATCGTTGTATTAGTGGTTCTAGGAGCTGCGAAATATGGGAGTGCAAGTCCGATGGCTGCTTCAGGAACCTATGTGAATGCGGCTTTTGGGACAGGATTTTTAGAGGGCTATAATACATTAGATGCCCTTGCATCTGTTGCCTTTAGTGTGATTGCAGTTGAAACGATGAACCAGCTTGGTTTTGCGTCTAAGAGAGAATACGTTTCAACCATTTGGGTGGTAGGAGTTGTTGTTGCTCTTGGCTTTAGTGCCCTTTACGTAGGACTTGGCTTCTTGGGCAATCATTTCCCAATTCCGGCAGAAGTTATGACCTCAGATGTCAATAAAGGTGTCTATGTCCTTTCGCAAGCAACTCAGGCCATTTTTGGTCCTAGTGCTCAGATTTTCCTAGCCATTATGGTGACCATGACCTGCTTTACGACAACGGTGGGCTTGATTGTATCGACATCAGAATTTTTTGTCAAGACCTTCCCGCAATTAGGCTATAAAGTTTATGCGACCTTGTTCACTTTGATTGGTTTTGGAATTGCAAACATTGGCTTATCAGCTATTATTGCCTATTCTATTCCGGTCTTAGAAATCCTTTATCCCATTACCATTGCAATTGTGCTCTTGGTGATGGTCAATCGCTTGGTACCTTTATCTAAAATCGGCATGCAGCTGACCATTGCCTTGGTAACGAGTGTAGCCTTTGCAACCATTATCGGTAAACAATTTAACTTGGAAGGATTAAATAAACTCATCAATGCTCTGCCATTTGCAGATGCGTCGCTTCCGTGGCTTGTACCAGCAATTGTGGGAATTTTATTTTCTATTTGTATGCCTGATGGGCAAACAGCAGAGAGTTTTGAAATGGAATAACTCTCTTATCTATCACGAAAGTGGTAGATTTTTTGTTTACCTTATCAAATTCAAGTTTTTCCGCATGAAATTCTCTAGTTTTTAAAGTCAAAGAGGATTATACTAGAGTTACAAAAGGATAAGGAGTGATGGCGATGACCTCAGTTGTATTTTTAGTATCGGTGTTTCTAGCAGGTATTTTATCTTTCTTCTCACCGTGTATTTTACCACTGTTACCTGTGTATGTAGGAATTTTACTCGATTCAGATGAACCAAGAACGGTGCGATTTTTAGGCTTTGAGATTGCCTGGTACGGCATTGTGAAAACCCTCTTTTTCATCGCTGGCCTATCCATGGTCTTTATTACCTTGGGCTATGGGGCAGGCTTTCTAGGAAATCTTCTCTATGCTGCTTGGTTCCGTTACCTTCTGGGGGCTATCGTCATTATCTTGGGAATTCACCAGATAGGAATTATCAATATTTCCCAATTACAAAAGCAAAAGAGTGTCCAATTCAAGCAGGATAAAAAACGCAATGATTTCTACAATGCTTTCTTGCTCGGTTTGACCTTTAGCTTCGGATGGACCCCGTGTATCGGACCAGTCTTGAGTTCGGTTTTAGCCATTGCCGCTTCTGGTGGAAACGGAGCTTGGCAGGGAGCTGTTCTTATGCTTCTTTACACTCTTGGCTTAGCCATTCCATTTTTGCTCGTTGCCTTAGCGTCCTCCTTTGTGTTACGCTACTTCAGCAAAATAAAGCCTTATATGGGCACCTTAAAGAAAATTGGTGGAATCATCATTATCTTGATGGGAATTTTACTCATGTTGGGAAATCTTAACATTTTTGCACAAATTTTTGGATAATTATATATAAAAGGAGAAATTTCATGAAAACAAAAACTTTACTGCTTGCGAGCTTACTTTCTATTGGTCTTTTAACGGCATGCTCTAGCCAAAAGACGGAAGATATGAAAAAAACAGACGATAGTTCCATGATGAAAAAAGAGGATAAGATGTCTGATGAAAAGAAAGAGATGAAAGACGAAAAAATGTCCGATAAGGATGCTATGAAAGACGAGAAAATGTCTGATAAAGACGCTATGAAAGACGATAAGATGTCTGATGAGGAGAAAAAGGATATGGCCGATGACATGTCGGATGACAAGATGTCCGATGATGAAGAGATGTCTGATGAAATGAAGGATAAAAACTAGGAGGATGAAGATGAAAAAACGTCGTTTGTTGATTGCAAGTCTTGCTTGCTTAGGAATGTTAACTGCATGCTCCACTCAGGCAGCACACGAAGATAAAAAAATGGATGATAGCTCTATGATGAAAAAAGAGGAGCAGAAAACGGACAAGATGTCGGATGATAAGAAGATGTCTGACGATAAGATGGCAGGCAAAGAAAGTATGAAAGGAGAGATGATGAATGACGGAAAACCAGCACCAGACTTTAGTTTAGAAGGTGTAGATGGCAAGACCTATAAACTTTCTGATTTTAAAGGAAAAAAAGTCTATCTGAAATTCTGGGCGTCATGGTGTTCCATTTGTCTATCAACTTTACGTGACACAGATGACCTTTCAAGTCAGGTAGCGGACAAGGATTATGTCATTTTAACCGTCGTTTCTCCAGACCACATGGGTGAAAAATCTGCAGAAGATTTCAAAGACTGGTACAAGGGCTTAGATTACAAGCACATGCCAGTCCTCCTTGATCCAAGTGGCAAACTCTTAGAAGAATACGGTGTTCGTGCCTATCCAACCTCTGCTTTTATTGGCAGTGATGGTGTTTTAGTGGATGTTCATCCAGGATTTATGGATAAGGCTGGTATTGAAAGCAAATTAAAAGAGATTAAATAGGAGGTGACCCATGGAAGGGAAAATGAAAGTACTCTTAACCATCGGAGCGATTTTCCTAGTGCTGGGCTTAATTGTCTTTGGAGCCTATCGAAATCAATCGTCTTCTGCAACTGCCCATATTAAGGAGGCAGCTGTCAGTCAGGTCAACCAAGTCAAGCCAAAGGAGAAAAAAGCAATGAAAGAAGAGCTCCGCGACATTTATCTAGCAGGCGGTTGCTTCTGGGGCGTTGAAGAATATTTCTCACGTGTAGGAGGAGTGACAGATGCCGTATCAGGTTATGCCAATGGAAAAGGCAGCACCACCAAGTATGAATTGATTAGTCAAACAGGCCATGCTGAGACAGTAAAAGTAACCTATGACAAGAACCAAATTTCCTTACGTGAAGTTTTGCTTCATTATTTCCGCATTATCGACCCGACTAGTGTCAATAAACAAGGAAATGACCGTGGAACACAGTATCGGACGGGTGTCTATTATACGGATAAAGAGGATTCAAAGGTCATTGAAGAAGTCTTTGATGAGCAAGCAAAGAAATTAGATAAGCCCCTTGCTGTTGAAAAAGGTGCTTTGGAAAACTTCGTAGAAGCAGAAGAATATCACCAAGACTACCTCAAGAAAAATCCGAATGGCTACTGCCACATCAATGTCAATCAAGCGAGCTATCCAGTCATTGACGAAAGTTTGTACCACAAACCAAGCGATGAAGAAATTAAGAAAATGTTGACGGCAGAAGAGTACGCTGTGACTCAAAAAAATGACACAGAACGTGCCTTTTCAAACCGCTACTGGGATCAATTTGAGGAAGGGATTTATGTGGATATCGTGACAGGTGAGCCGCTATTTTCTTCCAAAGACAAGTATGAGTCTGGTTGCGGTTGGCCAAGCTTCACGCGCCCAATCAGCCCAGATGTAGCGACTTATAAGGATGATACTAGCTTTAACATGGTGAGAACGGAAGTTCGTAGCCGGGTTGGGGATTCCCACTTAGGGCATGTCTTTACCGATGGTCCAAAAGACAAGGGTGGTTTGCGTTACTGCATTAACAGTCTTTCAATCAAATTCATTCCAAAAGCAGAAATGGAAAGTAAAGGCTACGGCTATCTGTTGGACTATGTATAAACTCTTTCAGGTTGTAAAGAGATGAAAAAGGCGGGGTTCACCTCGCCTTATTTGGGTGGATTTGCTATACTAGAGGTAGGATTTCAGACAGGAGAATAGTATGTATAAACTCATGATTGTAGAAGACGAATACCTTGTCCGTCAAGGGATTGCCTCCTTGCTTGATTTTGAAAAATTGGGGATGGAAGTTTTAGCAGAAGCAGAAAACGGTGTGGAGGCTTGGGAACTTTTCCAAAAAGAACAGGCGGATATTCTACTAACCGACATCAATATGCCTCAGATGAACGGGATTCGCTTGGCACAGCTCGTTAGAGAGCAGTATCCAGAGACGCATATTGTGTTTTTGACTGGCTATGATGATTTTGACTATGCCCTCTCAGCTGTTAAATTGGGGGCAGATGACTATCTTCTCAAACCTTTTTCTAAGGCAGACGTGGAGGAGATGCTCGTCAAAGTAAAGATGAAGCTAGATAAGGAAGAAAAGCGGCAACAAATCAGCGATTTGGTCGAACAGAGTGAAACCTCCAGTCTCGCCCAGCTCATCCAAGAACGACTAGCTGATCAGGATTTATCGCTCAAGTCTCTAGCCCAGGACTTGGGATTTAGCTCCTCGCATCTCAGTGTGGTCTTGAAAAAAGAACTGGGCCTGCCCTTTCAGGACTATCTCATTCAGGAGCGGATGAAAAGAGCCAAGTTACTGCTTTTGACAACAGATTTAAAGATTTATGAAATAGCAGAGCAAGTCGGCTTTGAAGATATGAATTATTTTTCGCAGCGTTTCAAGCAGGTCGTGGGTGTGACCCCTCGTCAATTTAAAAAAGGAGAGCAGGGATGAAGCGGTTTTCTCTTTTTGTGCAGTTAGTGGTTTATGTGGCTGTTACCATGTTATTACTGCTTGGGATTGTTGGTGCTGGTTACTATTATAAGAGTGCAGATGTCATTCGAGAAACGACTGAGCAGAGTACACAACATACCATTTCCCAAAGCGGTCAATTTGTCCAGTCTTATTTGGAAAAATTAAAAGAAACGACCAGTAGTTTGGCAAATCATGAACTAGTCAAGACTTACGCAGAAGATGCAACGGTAGAAAATGAGAGAGCGTTAAGAAAACTATTGGGTACGATTTTATCAACGGATCGTGATTTGGTATCTGCCGTTCTCGTCACTAAATCAGGCCACCTAGTATCAACAGATGAAGCAGTTAGTATGAAAACCTCCAGTGACATGATGAAAGAAGCTTGGTACCAAGCCGCTATTCATGAACATGCCATGCCGGTTGTCACTCCTGCACGCCAAAATCTTTCTGAAGCCAATGAGAAATGGGTGGTGTCTGTTACCCAAGAAGTGGTGGATAGCAAAGGAGACAATCTAGCGGTTGTCCGTCTTGATATTGCTTATGATACTTTGACGGCTTATCTCGATAGCTTACAGCTCGGAGAAAAGGGCTTTACCTTTATTGTCAATAGCAATCATGAATTTGTCTATCATCCAAAGAAGAGTGTCTATTCATCTAGTGAGGAGATGAAAGCCCTAGAACCCTATATCCAAGAAAAGAATGGCTATGTTGACCAGGATAGTTCCTATGTTTATCAGTACCAGATCCCCCAGAGTGATTGGGTCATGATTGGGGTTTCTTCTATGGAAAATCTTCACCAACTGCAAGGTCAAGTGTTGACATCTTTTGTAGGAACGGGGCTGGTTGCCTTGGGAATTTGTCTTTTAGGAATTTGGTTCATTTTACGGCATTGGATTAAGCCTTTGCGGAATTTACAAGAAACGATTTTGGCCATTGGAAATGGAAATGCCAGTTTACGAGCCAATGAGCAAGGGGCACCAGAATTGGTTGATTTGGCTCATCAATTTAACCGTATGTTAGATCAGATTGACAAATTGATGCTGGCCGTTAAAGAAGAAGAGCAAAATGTCCGCAAATACGAGCTACAAGCCCTTTCTAGTCAAATCAATCCTCATTTTCTGTATAATACCTTAGACACGATTGTCTGGATGGCGGAGTTTAATAATAGTGAGAAAGTGGTTGAGGTGACCAAATCGCTCGCCAAGTATTTCCGCTTGGCACTAAATCAAGGCAATGAACAGATTGCCTTAAAAGATGAAATTGACCATGTTCGCCAGTATCTTTTTATCCAAAAACAGCGCTACGGGTACAAGTTGACCTATGAAATCGAAGAAGATACGCGTTTTGATGATTTCCAATTACCCAAGTTGGTCTTGCAGCCCTTGGTGGAAAATGCCATTTACCATGGGATTAAAGAAATCAAGGAACAGGGCTTGGTGCGTGTGTCCGTTGAAGAAAGAGCCGGCTTTCTTGTCGTGTCTATCTATGACAATGGTCGTGGCTTTATTGCGCATGATACGACCGAAAATCTTCTTGTAAAACTCGGTGGTGTTGGCTTAAAAAATGTGGACCAACGCTTGCGTCTACAGTTTGGACAAGACTACCACATGGAAATTGATTCGAAACAAGGTAGTCATACGAGGATTTCCCTTTCCTTTCCAATGGCTTAAAAAACAGATAATTTGAGATTTGCAAGTATTTATGTTATCATGAGAATAGAATAAAGAAGGAGGACAAAGATATGTCTTTAAATTTAGATGAATTAGCAGGCGGTTTGAAAGAACAAGCTGGAAAATTAGTTGGCGATAAGAAAACAGAAGTCGAAGGTGCTGTTGAAAAAGTTGCAGCAGAAGCTAAAGAACTAGCAGGAGATGCAACGGATAAGGCCAAAGAATTGGTAGAGGATGCTAAAGGTGCCGTAGAGGGTGCTGTTGAAGGTCTTAAAAACGTTTTTGGCAAATAATCATTTAAAAACATCTCGAAAGGGGTGTTTTTAGATTATTATTTTCGGTAGAAAGAAGATACAGGGGCTTGCTAAGCTCAGATGACTGAATAGACTTGTAATTATCCTTGATTGGTGGTACAATAAACGAGTGAAAAATAGAGGAAATAGTCAACGGAAATTGCTCATCTGGCAATACATCATTGGAATTATCTTGCTCTTATCTGTCCTAGCCTTTTCATTTTTATATGTGTTAGAAACAGCGAAAGCCCCTTACCAGTCTGAAAAACATTCAAGCCAGCTTTTGGCGGAAAAATATGCAGCATTGAAGGAGTTAGAGACCTTTACTATGTACCATGGCAAGGAGTCTTATGCCAGCCTTTTAGGAAAGGACACGAGTGGCAAGGCCATTGGCGTATTAATTCAAAAAGACAGTGATAAGATTTATCTCTACGACTTGGCAAATGGGATTTCTCAAGCGAGGGCGAAGAAAATTGCCAAAGAAAATGGGGCTGGTAAGATTGAGCGAGTGGTCTTGGGTTACTTCGACAATCAACCGATTTGGGAAGTCAAGTCGGGCCAGAACTACTACGTGATTTCTTTTGAAAATGGAACATTTCTGAGCAAGGAGGGAATATGAAGGTATCAAAACGAGTGCTTGAAATGGAAGAAAGTGTAACCTTGGCTGCGGGTGCGCGTGCTAAGCAGTTAAAGGCAGAAGGAAGGGATATTTTATCCTTGACTTTGGGAGAACCTGACTTCACCACTCCAGAAAATATTCAAGAGGCAGCCATAGCTGCTATTAGAGATGGTCGTGCGAGCTTTTATACGGTAACCAGTGGGTTGCCAGAATTAAAGACGGCTATTAGCGGCTACTTTGAGAAATTCTATGGCTATTCAGTAGCCCCAAACCAGGTGACGGTGGCAACAGGAGCAAAATTCTCTCTCTATACCTTTTTCATGAGCGTTATCAATCCGCTTGATGAGGTGATTATTCCAACCCCTTATTGGGTCAGCTATGCGGATCAGATTAAAATGGCGGAAGGTGTGCCTGTTTTTGTGCAGGCAAGAGAAGCCAATGATTTTAAGGTGACCGTTGCGCAATTAGAAGCAGCACGCACGGCTAAAACCAAGGTCTTGGTTCTCAATTCACCGTCTAATCCAACTGGTATGATTTATAGCAGGGAGGAACTTCTTGCGATTGGGAATTGGGCTGTCGAGCATGACATTCTGATTTTGGCAGATGATATTTACGGACGACTTGTCTATAATGGGAATACCTTCACCCCGATTTCCAGCTTGTCAGAAGCCATTCGGAAGCAGACGGTTGTCATCAATGGTGTCTCTAAGACCTATGCCATGACTGGTTGGCGGATTGGTTATGCAGTGGGAGAGCCAGAGATTATCGCTGCCATGACCAAGGTTGCGGGACAAACAACGTCTAATCCAACAGCTGTAGCCCAGTATGGAGCGATTGAAGCCCTAATTGGCGAGCAGGATACAGTAGAGCAAATGCGTCAAGCCTTTGAAGAGCGACTCAATACCATCTATCCCTTACTGGCTGAAGTTCCAGGATTTGAAGTGGTGAAACCGCAAGGTGCCTTCTATCTCTTTCCAAATGTAAAAAAAGCCATGGACATGAAAGGTTTCACGGATGTGACAGCCTTTACAACAGCGATTTTGGAAGAAGTAGGAGTTGCCTTGGTGACGGGAGCAGGATTTGGTGCACCTGAAAATGTCCGTCTCAGCTATGCGACAGACCTTGATACCTTAAAAGAAGCTGTTAAACGCCTAAAAACATTTATGGAAGGGTAAGTGAAAACGGAGCTTCGTCCTTGTTGCGGTGGACTACTGCCTAAGAAAGTTAACAGAGCATTATACAAAAGAACAGGAGAAATTATGTCTAAAGAGTTAGTATCGATTATTGATGTCAAAGACCATGTTGGTGAAAAAATAACCATTGGTGCTTGGGTTGCCAACAAATCAGGGAAAGGGAAATTAGCCTTTCTACAGCTTCGTGACGGAACTGCCTTTTTCCAAGCGGTTGCTTTTAAGCCAAACTTTATTGAAACATTTGGTGAAGAAGAAGGAACAGCTAAGTTTGATACTGTTAAAAAACTCAGCCAGGAAACATCTGTGTTGGTAACAGGTATCGTCAAAGAAGATGAACGCTCAAAATTCGGCTATGAGTTGGATATTACGGATCTTGAGGTAGTTGGTGATTCAAAAGACTATCCAATTACGCCGAAAGAACATGGAACGGATTTCTTGATGGACAATCGTCACTTGTGGCTCCGTTCTCGTAAGCAAATGGCCATTATGCAAATTCGTAACGCTATTATTTATGCGACTTATGAGTTCTTTGATAAGAATGGCTTTATCAAGTTTGACAGTCCAATCCTGTCTGGAAATGCGGCAGAAGATTCGACAGAACTGTTTGAAACAGATTACTTTGGAACCCCTGCTTACTTGAGCCAATCAGGGCAATTGTACTTGGAAGCAGGAGCGATGGCACTAGGGCGTGTATTTGACTTTGGTCCAGTATTTCGTGCAGAAAAATCAAAAACACGTCGTCACTTGACGGAGTTTTGGATGATGGATGCGGAGTATTCCTTCCTCTCTCATGATGAATCATTGGACCTGCAAGAAGCCTATGTAAAAGCATTGATTCAAGGCGTTTTGGATCGTGCGCCGCAAGCTCTTGAAGCCTTGGAACGTGATACAGAACTCTTGAAGAAATACATCGCTGAGCCTTTCAAGCGTGTATCCTATGATGATGCGATTAGTCTTCTTCAAGAGCATGAAGCAGATGAAGATACAGACTACGAACATTTGGAGCATGGAGATGATTTTGGTTCTCCTCATGAAACATGGATTTCAAACTACTTTGGTGTGCCAACCTTTGTGGTCAACTATCCAGCAAGTTTCAAGGCTTTCTATATGAAACCAGTTCCGGGCAATCCAGAGCGCGTGCTTTGTGCAGACTTACTAGCACCAGAAGGTTATGGAGAAATCATCGGTGGTTCTGTCCGTGAAGATGATTACGATGCCCTTGTGGCTAAAATGGAGAGCCTTGGCATGGATCGTTCAGAGTACGAATTCTACCTTGATCTTCGTAAGTATGGCTCTGTTCCCCATGCAGGGTTTGGAATTGGAATCGAGCGGATGGTAACCTTTGTCGCTGGTACCAAACATATCCGTGAAGCCATTCCATTCCCACGGATGCTCCATCGCTTAAAACCATAATCATGATCTCCTTGTCTGTGCAAACAGACGAGGATTTTTTAAACGATAAAAATGTATATTGATATAAAATAATATGGTATAATAATAGAAAAGATTTCAGGAGGTAGGATCGATGAAAAAAGGAATGATCTACATTGGATTGAGCTTATCTTTATTAACTCTTGCAGCATGTGGGGAAATGAGGGGAACCAATCATTCTGACAGTCCTGCGGTTCAGCAGATGGTTGGCAAGGAAGCCCCAGCCTTTACGATTAAGGATAAGGATGGTAAGGATGTCTCTTTAGCGGATTTTAAAGGGAAAAAAGTTTACCTCAATCTTTGGGCCAGCTGGTGTGGGCCTTGTAAGCAGGAGATCCCAGAGCTAGAAAAAGTCTATCAAGGGCTGAAGGAAAAGGACGATCTTGTGTTCTTATCTGTCGTGTCCACGGCTGAAAAAGAGTTTGAAAATGAACGACCAGCGGAGCAGGCCAAGGAACCAATATTAGAAGCAGCTGCTGAGCTAGGCATTACTTATCCAGTCTTGTTTGACACCAAGGATCAGGTTTTTAAATCCTATCAAGTCAGAGCTTTCCCCACTCATATTTTTATCAATCGTGACGGAACCATTGCACAAAAATTTGAAGGAGCTATGACAGGAAAAGCTGTGCAACAGCAGTTGGATAGTCTAAAATAGCTAGCAGCAAAAATGATGTCAGAGGTCGAATTCAAGTCTGACTTCTGTTGATAGAATGAAGAGGAAAAGCGACGAACAGGAGAAGTTCCAAAGATAGCCTATGGTACTCTATAAAAATTAGAGAATAGATTTTTTTGAACTTTCTCCCTTTCTCCTTACATTTTTTCTTGCAAAAAGCAAAAAAAAAAAAAAAAGGGGGGGGGGGGGGGGGGTATAATAACATGTATAGGAGGAAAATGTATGCGTGTATCTTCTTATCGAAAAAATATCCCTTTGCTTTATGCTGTCGAATGGTTCTCATTTTTTGGAATTACGACTTTTTGGGTCTTATTTTTAAGTCAAAAGGGGATGAGCTTGCTGGAAATAGGTCTTTTGGAAAGTATCTTTCATGGGACTAGTCTTTTGTCGGAGATTCCGTCAGGGATGCTGGCTGATCGTTTTTCTTATAAAGCCAATCTTATATTGGGGCGTCTTGCCGCCATCGTTTCTTCTATGCTTATGTTGCTAGCTCAGGGGAACTTTTGGCTGTATGCTCTTGCTATGGTGGTTAATGCTTGGGCTTATAATTTTGATTCAGGAACAAGTAGTGCCATGCTCTATGATTCAGCTGTCGATGCGGGCTTGAAAGAAAGATATTTGACTTTCTCGAGTATCATTTCAGGCGTGACAGAGGCAACGATGTCTTTAGGAGCGGTGCTGGCAGGATTTTTTGTGCACGGGTATTTGGAAGTGACCTATCTGATGATGATTGCCTGTTCCTTGTGTGCCATTTGTTTGATTGCACTTCTAAAAGAGCCAGATAGAAAAACTTATACAGAGGAGCGGGTTAGCTTTTCTAGCATTGTAAACACTGTATTGAAAGAATTTAAGACCAATTCTGCCCTGCTATGGTGGTTTTTGATTGGACAGATTGTTTGTGCTACGATGTGTATGTTTTATTTCTACTATCAAAATCACTTGCCAGATTTAAGCAGTTGGCAGATTGCTTTCCTCATGCTTGTCGGAAGCGGGCTCAACATTGGAGCTGCCTATGTCGCTAGTCAAGTGGGCAAGAAATGGTCTTCCTTTCAACTATTTCCGTGGATTGTTGGATTGACAGGCTTGCTTTATACCGCTGTCGTTGCCAATCAGGTGCTTGTCTTTATGTTCATTTATTTGCTGAGCAATGCTCTCTATGCTCTTTATATGCCTATTATATCCAATGATATCCAGCAGTATCTACCGAATTCAATTCGAGCGACGATGTTGAGTATCAATGCTATGTTTTTCAGTCTGAGCATGATTGTTCTTTTTCCGTTGACAGGGTGGTGTATTGAGCGATTAGGATTTACCCCTACTTTTCTAGCACTCGGAAGTATCTTGGTGCTCTCAGCTTTCCTTTTAGTCTTTTTCTTGGCCGGTATTCAACGAAAACTAACCAAAAATTAGAGCATTTCTATTTTCTAGAGAAGAAAATGGGAATTTTTTTCTTCCTTTTTGAAAGTAGCAAAAAAATCTGATATAATAAAAGGGAAAGAGGTGAGCGTGTGAAAAAAGGATTATTACTTTTGTTGAATGTGTTCTTGATTGCTGTGATGATAGGGGGTGGCTACCTCTTACATCGCAAATGGCAGGATTATCAGCGTCAAGAGTCTATCACCAAAACCATTCAGCAAATGGATCAGAAAGAGGACAAAAAGGGAACAGAAAAGCATAGTGGCCTCGTTGGGACCCAGTATGTAACAGCCTATTACCCGAAAACAGCTGGTAAAACCAAAAATCTCATCAAGGAGCAAATGCTCCAGATAATTCAAGAACTCCCTCAGGCAAAAGGGCACGTGGCTCCAACAGCTTTACGGTTTTATTATGCTGAAGTGGGAGATGGTCCATTTAAAAAGAGCCAGCAAGTCACCTTAAAAGCGAAAGTTTACCCTGTTGATAAAAATGTCGAAAAAGAGAAGGAAGAGGAATTTGGAAGCCTTCTTTTGAATACTGGGGCCGACGAAGGAATTTTGCATCTTAATCACCTATTTACAGAACCTTATACCGCAAAACTCATTTTTTTAGAGAAAATTCGAGAAGAATTGACTAAGAAACAGCTAGATTCAACTCTGCTTGAAGAAATCATGGCTACCTTAGATGAGACGCCTTTAGAAAATTGGATCTATCGTTACCAGCAAGGTCAATTTGAGATTGATCTAGCAAAAGAAGGAACTGTCAACGTTCCCTTTGCGAATTTCTATGATGTGATTGATACGGATGCTCTCATGGGAGATGAATTAACAGCTTATCAAGCCTACCAAGAAAAGAAAGATCGAAAACTAGTCGCCTTGACTTTTGATGATGGTCCGAGCCCTGAAACGACTCCACAAGCCTTGGAAATTCTTGCCAAGTATCATGCAAAAGCAACATTTTATATGCTGGGTAAGAAGGTAGCTGGAAATGAAAAGCTCATTAAGCAAGTAAAGGCTGCCGGCCATGAAATTGGAAATCATAGTTGGAATCATCCTCAATTGACGGCTATTCCTTTAAATCAGGCTGTGCAGGAAATTTCTGATACGCAGGCTGCTTTACAGGCTGTGATAGGAGAAGCTCCCCGCACCATGCGTCCGCCGTACGGTTCCATTAATCAAGCCGTTCAAAATGCGGTCAATGTATCTTTCATGCTTTGGGATGTCGATACTCTGGATTGGAAAACGCATAATACAGCAGCTATTATGCGCGAAGTTCGTAAGACGCAGCCAGGCTCGGTCATTCTAATGCATGACATTCATCAGACAACGATTGATGCTTTGCCATCTGTGTTAGAATACCTGAAAGAAAATGGCTATACCTTTGTAACCGTTAGTGAATTATTCCAAGAGAACTTGCTCCCGCATCAGTGCTATTATAGTCATTATCAACCGTAAAAAACTGACAAACGTTTATAGTCTTTGTCTGATGGCCTAGCTAGTCTATGTAGGGCATGAATAACAGTCCCTTGCTAGATATTTCTAGTTGCATATTAGTATCTTGAAAATGGCACCCTCTATATGATACTGATTTAACGGCTCAAGAATGAGGCAAACTGGCTTTCTATTTCTCAAACCACCGTGCCTATAAATGGTCTAAATGAGAACTCGTGAATTGCGATATTATACATCACGAAAAGAGGCTGTCAATGGCGGGTGCTTCCACATCACGCTGTATGCACGAAGAAAATGCATGTAATTAGGTTCTAGCTACATGCATTTTTTTTGAAATATTTCCATATAAGTGCTGGTTTATCATGGTTTTCCTCTACATTACAATGAAATTTCATGATACTATAACTTTTATGAAAATTAGTGTCAACAGAGCTCTCTTTTGTGAAATTATCACATATTCATCGTATTTTAAAGACCTTGGGACGGTGTGAATACAAATTCTTAACTGCTTCAGAAATATTACCGGTTGTCTCGTAATGATGGAGAATTTTTTTACGAAAATCTAGTGAATATACCATAAATGTACTGCTTTGATTTCATGTCATGATATCGTTGATAAAGGAAACTAGACTTGCCTTACTATCATGATTGGCAATAATCTTCTTGTAAAATTTTAATTATTTTTGATTTTCATTGGGGATTAGACTTGTTATTTTTTAAAAAATTCGGTATAATAATGGAGTTGCCACCCTTAGTGTAATGGATATCACGTAAGATTCCGGTTCTTGAGATGGGAGTTCGATTCTCTCAGGGTGGATACTTTGGAAAAGTCTTGTCTTGCAAGGCTTTTCTATTTTTTTTTTAAGCTACGAACGGATGTAGAAAAAGGAGTTGAGATGATTCATTTTGAAAATGATTATAACAGGGGTGTTCATAAGGATTTATTGCAAGCCTTAGTGGACACCAATGACGAGGGATTGGCAGGGTATGGTTTTGATCAGTATAGCGAACGGGCTAAGGATAAGATTCGAGTCGCCTGTCAGGCTCCAGATGCGGAAGTGTTCTTTTTGACTGGAGGAACACAGACCAATCAAATTGTCATTGATAGCCTTTTGCAGTCCTATGAAGGAGTGATTGCAGCAGATACAGGGCATATTAGTGTGCATGAGGCAGGAGCCATTGAGTTTGCCGGACACAAGGTGCTCACCCTCCCTCACGAATATGGGAAAATTTCTGCACGGCAAGTGGAAACCTATTTGGAAAATTTTTATAAGGATGCCAATCATGCCCACATGGTGTATCCTGGGATGGTTTATCTTTCTTTCCCTACAGAATACGGAACTCTTTATACAAAGCACGAGCTTACAGAAATAGCAGGAGTTTGTCGAAGGTATGAGATTCCACTGTTCATTGATGGGGCTCGTTTGGGGTATGGTTTGGCAAGTCCGATGAATGATGTGACCTTGGCAGATTTAGCACATGTAGCAGATGTATTTTACATCGGTGGCACAAAAATGGGAGCTTTGTGCGGCGAAGCTGTTGTCTTTTCTAAAGACAGTTCCCCAAAACGATTTCCTACGATTGTCAAACAGCATGGAGCCTTGCTAGCGAAAGGGCGCTTATTAGGGGTGCAATTTGATCGTTTCTTTACCGATGATTTATATCTGAAAATCGGGCAAACGGTGATGGAGAAGACGGAGCGTTTGAAAGAGATACTCACAGAAAAAGGATATACTTTCTTTTTAGAATCTCCAACCAATCAACAGTTTGTTATTTTAGAGAATGCTCACTACAAAGAATTGTCAAAAGAGGTTGCTATGGGATTTTGGGAGACTTATGATGAAAATCATGTAGTTGTTCGCTTGGCAACCAGCTGGTCTACGACAGAGCAAGATTTAGAAGAGTTACAAAGATTATTATAGGTGATAGTATGAGTGTCCAATTAATTGCCCATGCGTTGCTGAAACATCAGGGACGCTATTTAGTGATCAAACGTTCCATGATAAAACGAGGTGAGGTCAATACCTATCCTGGTTATTACGATATTCCAGGCGGCAGAGTAGAATACTTAGAATTACCCAGAAAAGCTGCTCGACGAGAGAGTATGGAAGAGGTCAATCAAGATGTACAACTAGGGGCTATTGTGCATGAAGATAGTAATGTAGATGAGGAAAAGAAACTCGTTTTTACCCGCTTAGTTTACGAAGCGACACTCGTCTCGGAGCGTCCTATTATCTTAGATCCAGAGGAGCACAGTGACTATCGCTGGATTGAGTCATTGAAGGAACTAAAAGATGAGCTCTATGTACCATATTTAGCTGCATTGCTGCCAAAAGGGTGAGATGAAATTGCTGGGCCGGCCAAAATATAAAAGTTTCTATTTGTTAAATGCTATTTCTAATCAAAATGAGGGCTACAATCGTCAACTCAGCCAATTTTCCAGTTTTAAGGTATAATGGAACTAGAACTATGCATAAACGGAGGATAAGATGGCTAGTAAAATGTTGCACACCTGTTTGCGGGTGGAAAATTTAGAAAAATCAATCGCATTTTATGAGGATGCTTTTGGATTCAAGGAATTGCGCCGTAAGGATTTTCCAGATTATCAATTTACCATTGTTTATTTGGGACTGGATGGGGATGACTATGAGCTAGAATTGACCTATAATTACGATCACGGTCCGTATGTGATTGGAGATGGCTTTGCCCATGTGGCACTTAGCACACCTGATTTGGAAGGCTTGCACAGAGAGCATAGCGAAAAAGGTTACGAAGTGACAGAACCAAAAGGATTGCCAGGAAATCCGCCAAATTATTATTTTGTCAAAGATCCAGATGGCTACAAGGTTGAAGTCATCCGTGAAAAGTAATCTATTTTGATTGCTGGTCAAGCGTAGTAGCTTGAAGAAGTGTTCGATTCTGGAGAGGACGAAATTGGTTCTCTCTTTTTAGATTTCAAAAGTCACAAAAACGCCCCGCCAGAGATTTGGCGAGGCATTTTTGCTGCTTTCTTATACTTTATAAAAAATCAAAATCTGACTAGGCAGTGAAATCGCAGGTAGAACTAGAGTTCAGAAAGGTGAGTTAAGGACGTCAGATTGTGATTTTTGACGAGTATCAGATCGTTCGGACATAAATGCTCTCTTTTTATGACTATCCTTTTCATCGACTGAAAAAACTCGTCTTTGAGGCATTAAACCTACGTCATTTTAGATCAAAAATAGATATTGATAGATCAAATGATTATGTTTGAAATTAAATGAGTATAAATGATGCTTCATAGTCGTAAGTATCGGATAATCTACGACTTCAAACTTTTCTAGCTCACATATAAGCGTTGATTTTTGAGAAAGATTTCTTGTACCGAGGCATATTTTTTGAGCGATTTGAGTTCTTCTGGATGACTGATGAGGGTGATGACAAAGCCATCTTGCCCCATACGGCCAGTTCGTCCCGCACGGTGGGTATAGGTTTCTTGGTCGCGCGGAACTTCGTAATTCACAACGCATTCAAGGGTATCAATATCGATTCCTCGTGCTACCAAATCGGTTGCAAGAAGTAGCGTAAGGGCATGGTCTTTGAATTTTTCCAAAATAACCTTGCGAAACTTGACATTGACATCGCTAGCAAGAGAAACGGCTTCGATATCACGGTATTGCAATTTTTCCTCAGCGCTTCCAAGATCAGATAAGGAATTGAAAAAGACAAGACCACGGAAATCTTCTACATGGGCAAGTTTGCGTAGTAATTCGACTTTTTCTCGCTTTTCTACTTGGAGATAGAAATGCTGGATATTGGTTAATTCCAGATTGTCAATCGCAATGGTGCGGGTATTGGGAGCTAATTTGTCCACATCGACCTTATTCGTTGCACTCATGTAAATCAACTGGTGGTCGCGTGGTGCATAGCGACAAATTTTATCTACAAAAGGATATTGAGAATCGCTGAGTAATTGGTCAAATTCATCGAGGACAATGGTAGTGACATTCATCATCTTGATTTTCTTGAGTTTAATCAGCTCAAAAATCCGCCCCGGCGTACCAATCAAGATTTCAGGCCCTTTTTTCAAGCGTTCGATTTGTCGCTTTTGGCTAGAGCCAGAGAGGAATAGTTGCGTCTGAAGCCCTATGAGTTCCGCCCAGGTCTTACAAACATCAAAAATTTGACCGGCTAGCTCTGTATTGGGCGCTAAAATGAGTAATTGCTGGGCTTTTTTCGGCTGAAGATTCAAAAGGCTAGGGAGCAAATAGGCCAAGGTTTTACCGGTTCCAGTTGGGCTAATGCCAAGAACGGTTTCTCCGCTTCTAATGGGTTCAAAGAGCTGTTCTTGAATTGCAGTAAAGCTCGTAAAGCCAAGGTGTTCCAGTTGATGTTGCCAACTAGCAGGAAGTGTCGTTTTCATGTGGTTCTCCTTCAAAATAAATCTGGGCATCTTGCCGCATACGGTACAAAGTAGTGTGGACGGCTTGTGCTGCGGCTAACCAATTCTCATAGAGTTCTGGCTGAGGCTGCTCAATCATGGTCGCGAATTGCCTTGCTTCTTCTAGCATAGTGTGGGGAGCTTGCGTGATGGCAAGTACTTCGGCTTCTCCTTTTAGTGGGTGGAAAATAGCTGAGCTGATATGTTCAATCGTATCTAGGACGAGCGTCCCTTGATTGGTATAAATTTCAGCAGGAAGTGAACTATGGATATTTTTTCCTGTCTGAATGGTTACTTGGAAGTTTGGATACATGAGCTGTCCAGAACCATTTAAGTCAACTGTATTTGGCAATTGTTGCGCGGTATAGCGAGCAGAAATGGGTGCACCAAAAAGGCGAACGCTGGCATATACAGGATAGATCCCTAAGTCCATGAGAGCACCACCCGCAAATTGACTAGAAAAGACATTTGGCGTTTTTCCGTCTAAGAGGTCAGGCATTTTGGACGAGTACTTGGCATAGCTAAAATGAGCTCCCCAGATCTCCTTATCCACTAAAAAGTCAGAGATGGTGGTAAAAGCCTGTTCGTGGTAATTGCGAGCGGCTTCAAAAACAAAGACCTGCTTTTCTTTAGCGATTGTCACCAAATCAGCCCATTCTTCTGGTCGAGTGACAGCAGGTTTTTCAATGATGACGTGTTTGCCAGCAAGAAGTGCCGCTTTGGCTTGCCCGTGGTGGAGAGAGTTAGGACTAGCAATATAGAGAATATCGATTGTACTCGTTAGAAATTCCTCCATATCTGTGTAGAGCTGAAGCGATTGCTGATACCGCTCAGCGAAGGCTTTAGCACTTTCCATAGTCCGTGAATAGATGGCTGCTAATTGATAGTGTTTTGTCTGATGAGCTGCTGCGATGAAATGATGGGCAATAGCTCCTGTTCCGATGATACCAAGTTGTAACATATATCGCTCCTTTTCGGGTAATGATGGCGAATTTACCATTTAACTCTTCCATTATACCATGATTTGCGGTAAAATAGATAGGATAACAAATATTGGAGAGACAGATGCAAAATAGACCTATTATTATCGGAGTGACAGGTGGTTCTGGTGGTGGAAAGACCAGCGTTTCTCGTGCCATTTTGGCAAATTTTCCCAATGAAAAAATTGCCATGATTGAGCATGATTCCTACTATAAAGACCAATCCCATTTGACTTTTGAAGAGCGAATCCAGACCAACTATGACCATCCTTTGGCCTTTGATACGGATTTAATGATTGGACAATTAAAGGAGTTGTTAGAAGGTCGTCCGGTGGACATTCCGACCTATGATTATACTGAGCACACTAGAAGTGATAAAACGTATCGTCAAGAGCCTCAAGATGTCTTTATTGTGGAGGGAATTCTTGTCTTAGAAGACAAACGCCTACGTGATTTGATGGATATTAAGATTTTTGTGGATACGGATGATGATGTGCGGATTATTCGTCGGATTAAGCGAGATATGGAAGAGCGTGGTCGCAGTCTTGATAGTATCATTACCCAGTATCTAGGGGTGGTAAAACCCATGTATCATCAATTTATCGAACCAACCAAGCGTTATGCGGATATTGTGATTCCAGAAGGGGTGTCCAATACGGTTGCTATTGATTTGATTACGACAAAAATCGCAAAGATTTTAGAAGAAGCAAGAGACCAAAACTAAAAGAGCAGAAGTTCCCCTTACATTCTAAAGAGTGTGGAGGCGGCTTCTGCTCTTTTTCTAGGAAAGGAAGAAGGGCAGAGCGATTGAGTGTTCAACGAGGTCATACTCATTAAATTTCAAATACAGACATTTTGCCTTCAATTATCTATTTTTTGATAGAAAATAGAGCAGGTGAAGTAGGTTATTCTCTCTGATTTGGCTGTCCTTGGATACTTACGGTCCTACGGACGCAAGAAAGTTATGTTGTGCTGCTAGACGTTCTACTCATTGTGGCAGTAGCATCTTTGACGCATTTCACACCTTTTATTTGAGTACAAAGAGAATTTTGATATGAAAATAATCAAGAAAGTTTCAGTTTACAAAATTTTCTAAAAATATTGAATTTTCTGTTGACAGTGGTTTTTTGCTATGGTAAAATACTATTACTTACATCACAGGAGGGTCAAACATGAAGCCAGCACAGATTTTTGTAGCAGAATTGTTGTTGTGGTATTCGGGCTAGTGCAAAAAAGCATTAGTCCTGTTTGGCTTACCAAGCGGGAGTTACCACATCTCGCTTGAGCAAGTGAGATGTTTTTATTTTATAAGGAAAGAGGAGTAGAGATGCGTAAGGTTGAATTTCTTGATACCAGTCTTCGTGACGGAGAGCAAACACCAGGAGTAAATTTTTCAATTAAAGAAAAGATTGCTATTGCCAAGCAATTGGAAAAATGGGGAGTTTCAGCAATTGAAGCAGGTTTTCCGGCAGCTAGTCCAGATTCGTTTACAGCGGTGAAAGAGATCGCAAAAGCGATGAAAACAACTGCTGTTACCGGTCTTGCCCGTTTGGTTAAATCAGACATCGATGCCTGCTATGAGGCTCTAAAAGATGCCAAGTATCCGCAGATTCATGTCTTTATTGCAACCAGTCCTATTCACCGAGAATTCAAGCTGAAAAAGACCAAGGAAGAAATTCTTGCGACCATTACAGAGTATGTCAGCTATGCACGTTCCAAATTCGAGATTGTCGAGTTCTCACCAGAGGACGGAACACGGACGGAATTGGATTTTCTGCTGGAAGTGGTTCAGACAGCGGTGGATGCAGGGGCGACCTACATTAACATTCCAGATACCGTTGGTTTCACAACACCAGAAGAATATGGTCAGATTTTCCAGTATCTTATTGAACAGGTGAAATCAGATCGTGAGATTATTTTCAGCCCTCATTGCCATGATGATTTGGGAATGGCGGTGGCAAATAGCCTATCTGCTATTAAACATGGTGCTGGTCGTGTGGAGGGTACGATTAATGGTATTGGTGAGCGGGCAGGAAATGCAGCCTTGGAGGAAGTAGCCGTTGCGCTCAATATTCGTGCGGACTATTATCAGGTGGAAACGGATATTGTTCTGAATGAAACGATTAACACATCAGAAATGGTATCTCGTTTTTCTGGAATTGCCATTCCTAAAAATAAGGCTGTGGTTGGCGGCAATGCCTTCTCACATGAGTCTGGTATTCACCAAGACGGTGTACTAAAAAATCCATTGACCTATGAGATTATTACACCAGAATTGGTCGGGGTTAAGAGTAATAGTTTGCCACTTGGAAAGCTCTCAGGTCGCCATGCCTTTGTCGAGAAACTAAAAGAATTGGCCCTTGATTTTGATGAGGCAGAAATCAATGAATTGTTTGCGAAATTTAAGGCTTTGGCTGATAAGAAACAAGAAATTACTGATGCTGATATTCGTGCCTTGATTGCAGGCGTTACGGTAGAAAATCCAGAAGGGTTCCATTTTGATGACTTGACACTTGCTGTAGAGGGTGATAGTATGGTGGCAACTGTTCGCCTTGTCAACGAAGACAAAGAAGAGGTAGAATGCCAAGCAACTGGTAAGGGAAGTGTCGAAGCCATTTTCAATGCGATTGATGACTTCTTCCACCAAGAGGTCAAGCTCTTGTCTTATAATATTGAGGCCGTGACAGACGGTATTGACTCGCAGGCGCGTGTTTTAGTGACGGTAGAAAATCAAGCAACAGAAACGATTTTCAATGCTTCAGGACTGGATTTTGATGTCTTGAAAGCGAGTGCCATTGCTTATATCCATGCCAACATCTTTGTCCAAAAAGAAAATGAAGGCAGTATTGGACAAAGTGTTTCTTATCGCGATATGCTAGAGTAGTCAAGGAGGGTGCTATGAAAAAAACAATCGTTGCCCTAGCTGGAGACGGTATTGGGCCTGAAATTATGCAGGCAGGATTGCAGGTGCTTGATGCGGTGAAAGCTCACCTTTCTTTTGACTATGACATTATTGAGAAAAACTTCGGTGGTGCAGGAATCGATGCAGAAGGACATCCGCTTCCCTCAGCTACTTTAGAGGCTTGCCAGAAGGCAGATGCAGTCCTCCTTGCTGCAATTGGAAGTCCCCAGTATGATCAGGCTCCTATTCGACCAGAACAGGGCTTGCTCTTGCTACGGAAGGAACTCGGTTTATATGCCAACATTCGTCCAGTGACGATTTGGCCTGCACTGAAGCACTTATCGCCCTTAAAGGAAGAACGGATTGCAGATGTGGATTTCGTTGTGGTTCGTGAGTTGACTGGAGGAATTTATTTTGGAGAACACAGGCTTGAAGAGGAAATGGCACGTGATGTCAATGAGTACCATGTTGTGGAAATTGAGCGAATCATGCGTCAGGCCTTTGAATTAGCCCAAACGAGAAAGAAAAAAGTAACCAGCATTGACAAACAAAATGTCCTTGCAACCTCAAAATTATGGCGAAAAATAGCAGATAGGGTTGCCAAAGACTACCCTGAGGTCATCTTGGAACACCAATTGGTTGATAGTGCAGCCATGCTTATGATTACCAATCCCGCTCGCTTTGATGTGCTCGTGACGGAAAATCTCTTTGGAGATATTTTATCAGATGAAGCAAGTGTCTTATCCGGCACTCTTGGGGTGATGCCGTCAGCCAGTCATGGGACAGGGGCTAGTCTTTATGAGCCAATTCATGGCTCTGCTCCTGACATTGCAGGAATGGGCATTGCCAATCCCGTCAGCATGATTTTATCGGTGGCTATGATGTTACGTGAGAGTTTTGGAGAAGAACTTGTCGCCAGAAAAATAGAAGGAGCAGTTGGAGCCAGCTTTGCAGCAGGTATTGTGACCAAAGATTTAGGAGGAAATGCTTCTACTTTTGAAGCGGTAGAAGCAATCATTAAACATTTATGACAGGAAAACAAATTATTAGTATGACCCTCATGGTCTGGAATTTAGTCGTCTTTGTGACGTATGGAATAGATAAGAAAAAGGCAGAACACCAAGCTTATCGAATTTCCGAAAAGACCTTATTGGGGATGAGTATCTTGGGTGGTGGACTAGGAGCTTGGGCAGGTGGAACTCGTTTTCGCCACAAGACGAAAAAATGGTATTTCCGATTAGCTTGGCTACTGGGTCTTATCATAGACGGAGTGTTGATTTATTGGATTGGGAGGTAGCATGGCTGGGAAATCGATTTTAGATAAGGTCTGGGAACGCCATGTCGTTACGGGCAAAGAAGGACAGCCCCAGCTCATGTATGTAGACCAACATTATATCCACGAAGTGACGAGTCCTCAGGCTTTTCAAGGATTACGTGAGGCAGGAAGACACTTGCGAAGACCTGATTTGACCTATGGCACTTTTGATCATAATGTGCCAACTGTTAATATTTTTGACATTCGTGATGTGATTTCAAAGGCGCAAATGGATACTTTGGCTGATAATGTTCGTGAGTTTGGCATTGATTGTGCCGATCACGGTTCAGAACTTCAGGGGATTGTCCACATGATTGGACCAGAAACAGGTCGTACCCAACCAGGAAAATTCATTGTTTGTGGCGATAGTCATACAGCGACCCATGGTGCTTTTGGAGCTTTGGCATTCGGTATCGGAACCAGTGAAGTTGAGCATGTCTTTGCCACTCAGACCATTTGGCAGGTTAAACCCAAAAAACTCTTGGTTGAATTTATCGGTCGTCCGCAAAAAGGGGTCTATGCCAAGGACTTTATTTTAGCTCTCATTGCCAAATATGGTGTTGGACTCGGTGTCGGCTATGCGGTGGAGTACCGTGGAGAAGCAGTCGAGCGACTCAGTATGGAAGAACGCATGACCATTTGTAATATGTCAATTGAATTTGGCTCCAAAATCGGCATGATGAACCCTGACCAAACGACCTTTGACTATGTTAGAAAAACAGCTAATGCACCAACAGACATTGAGGCTGCCATTGCAGACTGGAGAACCTTGGTCTCAGATGAGGATGCTGTTTATGATAAGGTCATTTGCATGGATGTTTCGGCTCTTGCTCCTATGGTGACTTGGGGGACCAATCCTTCTATGGGGGTTTCCTTTGATGAGCCATTTCCGGCGATTAAGGATATAAATGATGAACGAGCCTATCATTATATGGGGATACGTCCTGGTCAGAAGATTGAAGAGATTGAGTTGGGGTATATTTTCATTGGGTCTTGTACCAATGCGCGCTTGAGCGATTTGATACTAGCTGCCAAATTTGTCAAGGGCAAAAAAATTGCGCCTAACCTAACAGCCATTGTTGTGCCAGGGAGTCGACCTGTTAAGCGGGCAGCTGAAAAGTTGGGTTTGGATAAGATTTTCCTAGCGGCAGGTTTTGAATGGCGAGATCCGGGCTGTTCCATGTGTCTGGGGATGAATCCAGACAAGGTGCCTGAGGGGGTTCATTGTGCCTCGACCAGCAATCGAAATTTTGAGGATCGGCAAGGATTTGGCGCGAAAACGCACTTGTGTAGTCCTGCTATGGCAGCAGCGGCAGCGATTGCAGGGCACTTTGTGGATGTGAGACAGCTTGCGGAGGTAGAGTAAGAATGGAAAAATTCACCACTTATACAGGAACAACTGTTCCGCTGATGAATGACAATATTGACACGGATCAGATTCTACCCAAGCAATTTTTGAAGTTGATTGATAAAAAAGGTTTTGGCAAGTATTTGATGTATGCTTGGCGCTACCTAGATCATGCCTATACGGAAAATCCGGATTTTATTTTTAATCAAGAGGAGTACCGCAAAGCGACCATTTTGGTGACAGGTGACAATTTTGGAGCTGGTTCGTCGCGTGAACACGCAGCTTGGGCCTTAGCTGACTATGGTTTTAAGGTTGTTATTGCAGGTTCTTTTGGGGATATTCATTACAACAATGAGTTAAATAATGGCATGTTGCCGATTGTCCAGCCACGAGAGGTGCGGGAGAAATTGGCAAAGCTTAGCCCTGATGATGAGGTGACCGTTGACCTAGAAAAACAGGTGATTATCTCACCAATTGGCGATTTTCATTTTGATATTGACAGCGAATGGAAGTACAAGCTCCTAAATGGTTTGGATGATATTAGCATTACCCTTCAATACGAGGGCTTGATTGCAGCTTATGAACGCAATCGACCAGCGTATTGGAGAGAGGATGAAAAATAGTAGAATAAAGGCTGAATGAGCATTCGTTTTTATAAAATATAAATAACACTAAAAGAAAAGAGGAAATAATCATGACAAAACATATTCAATGGACAGGTGAACTTTCACAAGAAGGATTTGACATTTTACAGGGGCAAGGTGGCTGTATTGTCTGTCCTACAAAGGTAGGCTACATTATTATGACAAGCGATAGAGCTGGCCTAGAGCGAAAATTTGAAGCTAAGGAGCGCAATCGGAACAAACCAGGGGTTGTGCTGTGCGGTAGTATGGATGAACTCCGGGAATTAGCACAGCTTAATCCAGAAATTGAGGCCTTTTACCAAAATCATTGGGATGAGGACATTCTTCTTGGTTGTATCTTACCGTGGAAGGATGAGGCTATGGCAAAACTCAAAGCCTATGGAGATGGCCGTGAGGAATTGATGACAGATAGCCGTGGAACCAGTTGCTTTGTCATTAAGTTTGGTAAAGCAGGGGAGCAGTTGGCAGCCCGCCTTTGGGAAGAAGGTAAAATGGTCTATGCCTCATCTGCTAATCCATCTGGAAAGGGCAATCGTGGTAAGGTAGAAGGCATTGGTGAACGCATTGAATCAAGTGTTGACTTAGTCATTGAAGCGGATGATTATGTAGCCTCAATCCAGCCAGATAAGACAATTGAAACTCGATATGAGCAAGGCGTGATGGTATCTATGGTCGATAAAGATGGCAATTTGGTTCCAGAACAAGGCGGTAAACGTTCTGTTTCTCCATGTCCAGTCGTGATTCGTAAGGGTCTTGATATTGACAAGATTATGATGCATTTGTCTGATACGTTCCAATCTTGGGATTATCGTCAAGGGGAATACTATTAATCTTAGGTGAAAAACTGTTCTTGGATGAGGACAGTTTTTTCATCTTTGTCAACTGGGGAGAGTTATAGTGGGCAATGAGAGAGGATCAGTTTGGTATTCTTTTTGTTCTGGCTTTCCGTCAGTTTTTCTCAGAAAGAAAAAAAGAAAACGGCTCTTTGTCAACTGTAGTGGGTAGATGTCAGCTAACATCTAGAGAGGACCAACTTGGTCTTCTCTTTTTTGATGTTTAAGGCAATCAAAATCCGCTTTTTGAAGTTTTCAAAGTTCCGAAATCCAAAGGCATTACGCTTGATGACTTTGATGAGATTATTCGTCTCCTCAAGTTTGGCATTTGAGTAAGGCAATTCCATGGCGTTGAGAATCTTATCCTTGTCCTTCAAAAAGGTATTAAATACGGTCTGGAAAATCGGGTTGACAGTCTGCCGAGCGTCTTGGATAAGTCCAAAAAATTGGTCAGCTTGCTTCTCCTGGAAGTGAAAAAGCAGTAGTTGATAGAGCTCGTAGTGTTCTCTCAGTTCTTGAGAATAGCCGAGCAGTTTAGCGACAATCTCCTGGTTGGTTAAGTGCATGCGAAAAGTAGGGCGATAGAACCGCTTGTCACTGAGTTTACGGCTATCCTGTTGTATCAATTTCCAGTAGCGTTTCAAGGCTCGATACTCAAGAGATTTTCTATCGAATTGATTCATGATTTGTATGCGGACACGGTTCATAGCACGGCTGAGATGTTGCACAATGTGGAAGCGATCCAGCACGATTTTGGCATGTGGGAGTGAAACAGTCTGGGAATAGACTGTTTCAGCCTGAGCTTAGAAATTGGAGGGCGAAGGGTTTAGCCAATTTATAGTAGGGGCTAAACATGTCCATAGTGATGAATTTAACGCGGTTTCTGACCTGTCTAGGGTATCGTAGAAAGTGGTTTCGGATGGTTGCTTGCGTTCTTCCATCAAGGATAGCGATGATGTTATTTGTGTCAAAATCTTGAGCGATAAAGCTCATTTTCCCTTTCTTGAAGGCATACTCATCCCAGGACATGACTTCTGGAAGCTTAGCCCAATCCGTTTCAAACTTAAACTCATTGAGTTTTCGAATAACTGTAGATGTTGAAATGGAAAGTCTATGTGCGATATGTGTCATTGCTTGCTTTTCGATGAGTAATTGTGCGATTTTCTGGTTGACAGCGACAGAGATTTGATGGTTCTTCTTAACAATAGGAGTTTCAGCGACCGCTATTTTCCCACAGTCTTTGCACTTGAAACGACGCTTTCGAAGGCGGATAAGTAGCGGGTAGCCAGCAGTTTCTAAGTAGGGGATTTTAGAGGCTTTCTGGAAGTCATACTTAGCCATTTGTCCCTTGCAGGAAGGGCATTTAGGGGCTGTGTAATCCAAGTGACCGTGGAGTTCTAAGTGAGTTCCCATGTCGCATTCATTAGTAATCGTGATATTTTTGTCTTTCATTTTGAGAAAATTTGTGATAAGATTTAGTTGTTCCATATGAGTCTTTCTAAATGATGGTTTTATCGCTTTTCATTATAGGTCATATGGGACTTTTTTTCTACACTGAAAAAGGCTCCATAATTTCCACAGTGGATTTACCCACTACAGATATTATAGAGCCAAGAAAACCACCAGCTATGCTGGTGGCTCAGACTGAAGACAAACTAGCCCTTAAACTAGTTTGTCTTTTTGTTTGCTGTGTTATTTTTGAAAAAAGTAGTCTAAAAGAGTAGATTAGGGCAACATAAAAAGGCCTTCCTGCCCTCATTTTCACCAGTTTTTTGAGATTAAGGCACGCCAAAGTCAGCCCAACTTTATCTCGCATTTTGGGCTTACCAATTTCTCTTGTATAGCGGAGATTATGGTATTCTTTAGCCGTCCCAAAGAGTCGCTCTATCGTCTCCTTTCGGTGCTGATATCGCTCTTTCATCCCTCTTTGGTGGCGAATCTCTTCACAAATCTCCATGTAACCTTTCCAGATATGTCTGGTGACTAGCTTCTGCTTGGTCTTACTTTCAGTACAACTCTTTAGGAGTGGACAGGTTGCACAAGTCTTAGGGTCACTCTTGTATTCTCGATAGCCAGAACGGTTGGTAGTGCTGTAAGACAAGACTTGGTTTTCAGGGCAGAGGTAGACGTCATAATGCTCGTCATAAATGAAATCATTCGGTCGTAACATGCCCTTCTTGCCACGAGGTCTGGTGTAGGGAAAGACAGGTGTGATATGCTGATCCAGTAGACATTTGGCAATACTGGGAGTTTTATAACCAGAGTCAGCGATGATATAGTTGGGGTGAAACGGTTCTAGCTTTGCGAAAGCAGGGAAAGCTTGACTATCATGGACATTGCCTGCTTCAACAGTATAGGCTAATGCCCAACCGTGTTTGTCGCAAGCCACCTGTGCTGCATAAGCGAAAACCTCCTTATGCTCCCCCTTATGAAACCAACCACTATCAGGGTCAGTCGTGGACATCTTTTTAGTGTTAGCCTCGCCTTTTGCGGCGGGCTTTAAGGGCTTTTTTTCATGTGTTACCCGATCTTGTGCGATTTCTTTTTCGAGTTGTTCACTCATCCATTTAGCTTGAGCCTCGACCTCTTGTCGTCTGTATTTATGGTTGTTGGCAGCTGCTTTGATGTGCGTTCCGTCGATGAAAATCTCATCTGTATCCACTAATCCAGCAGTCAAACAGAGATTGAGGACATGTTCGAAGATACGCGTGATCACTTCTGTTTCAGCGAAACGACGGCTGTAGTTTTTACCGTATGTGGTAAAATGAGGCACCTTATCGTCCAGACTCAAGCCCAGAAACCAACGATAGGCAACATTGACCTCAATGTCCTTGATGGTCTGACGCATGGAGCGAATGCCATAGAAGCACTGAATCAGAGGGATTTTGACCAGCATAACAGGGTCAAGGCTAGGACGACCCTTGTCTGAGGAATAACTATCCTCCACCAAGTCATAGATGACAGAAAAGTCGACAGTTTCCTCCAACTGACGCAGAAAGTGGTCCTTTGGAACTAACTCTTCAAGCGTATAGAAGCCTACTTGACGACGGTTATAATCGGGATTTTCTTTGTGAAACATAGCCAACACCTCACATTCTTCTTACCTCTATTATACTCCTTGACATCAAAAAAAGCCCTCAGAAACAAGTATTTCTAGGACTTTGTCTTCAATCTGAACCACCAGCTATGCTGGTGGCTGACAAGGCTTTTAGCTTTCATTTATTTTTCGCTAATTGTTCAGATTAGACACAGAAAGGAAAAATACATGGCTAAAAGCAGTTATAGTTTATCATACACTAAATGGATGTGTTCTATCCTATTATCTTTACTCCGAAATATGGCAGAAAATTCATGTACTACCAAAATTAGACAAGATTTAATAGAAATTTTTCGTCATCTATGCTTGTATAAAGGAGTAGTAATCATAGAAGGGCATATAATCCGGTATCATGTTCACATGCCAGTGCTGAGACCACCAAAACTAGTGATTTCCGAGTTTGTGGGAGATTTAAAAAGTAAACTAGTTGATAAACATGTTTCGAATGGAGGATTTAGAATACGATATAGGCTCGTTGTAGTAGTCAAGGAAAAAAAGCATAACCTGAACAAGGTTCGGAAAGCGTCTTTAGGAGCTATTGAAGATGAATGGGCTTACAGCAGGTGTGCAAGACCCTGTTTTCACGGGCGGTTATGGCTTTCTAGTCACGGGAGACTATCTTTGGAATGAAGCAATTCCGACAATGACATCGACAGCTTTTTCCATGGTTTCTAAACTGACATATTCAAAACGACCGTGCATGTTTTCGCCACCAGCAAAGATATTTGGCGTTGGAATGCCCATAAAGGAAATCTTGGATCCATCAGTTCCCCCACGAATCGGCTCGATAATAGGTTGGATTTCAAGGGATTCCATCACTTCTTTGGCAATTGTGACAGGAGTCATATCTTTTTCAATGACTTGTTTCATATTGTAATATTGATCTGCAAGGGTGAGAAGAACGCGCTCGCTTCCGAACTCTTGGTTCATTTGGTGGGCGATGGCTTCCATCAGGGCTTTTCTCTCTTCAAAAGCTGGTGTTTCAAAATCACGGATGATGTAGCTTGCCTTAGCTTCTTCGACCGTTCCCTCTATTTTCATGAGGTGATAGAAACCTTGGTAGCCCTCTGTTTTTTCAGGACGATCATCTGCTGGTAATTGAGCGTGGAAATCGATGGCTAATTGCAGGGCATTAATCATTTGATCCTTAGCAGTGCCTGGGTGAACATTGCGCCCCTTGAAGGTCAATTCAGCACTGGCAGCACTAAAAGTTTCATATTGGAGCTCACCAAGTGGCCCGCCGTCAACGGTATACGCAAAATCAACATCAAAATCCTCAGCATCAAATTTATCTGCTCCAACGCCGATTTCCTCATCTGGCCCAAAGCCGACACGAATTTCACAGTGTTTGATCTCAGGATGTTGGTGGAGGTATTCGATAGCGGTCATAATCTCTGCAATCCCTGATTTATCATCAGCACCGAGGAGAGTCGTTCCATCAGTAGTGACAAGGGTTTGGCCTTTGTAGTTGGATAGGTTAGGGAAGTCAGATGGGCTCAAGGTATATCCAGATTCTCCTAGACGAATGTCTGCTCCATCATAGTTTTGGATGATTTGCGGGTTGACGCCTTCCGCATTAAAATCGGCTGTGTCCATGTGAGAGATAAAACCGATTTTCCGAGTTAAACGGGGATCGTTGGCTGGCAAAGTTCCAATGGCAAAACCGTTTGGTAGGTAGTAGATATTTTCTAATCCTACCTGTTTCATCTCAGGAATTAAGATATTTTGGGCAAACTCTACCTGACTTTGCGTGCTTGGCGTTGTGCTTGATGTTTCATCAGAACGGGTATTGACCTGAACATAGGTCAAAAAACGCTCGAGTAGATTTTCATATTTCATAGGTTCTCCTTTAAAATGTAGCGTTGAATAGCAGTTGCTACTCCGTTTTCTTCGTTGCTGCCTGTGACTGCGTCAGCGATGGATTTGACAGTGTCACTGGCATTTCCCATGGCAATGCCCAGTCCTGCGAATTCGAGCATTTCGATGTCGTTATTGGCATCGCCCAAGGCCATGATAGTTGCAGGTTCGATCTGTAAATTGGCAGCCAGACGGGCGAGAGCAGAGGCTTTGCTGGTGGCTTTAGGCAAGGTTTCGTAGATAGTGGGTTGCGAACGTACACCATTAAATCGTCCAGCAAGTATGGTGGCATAGTCCTTTTCAAACTGGTCAAGTATTTCTTTTTCAGCCAAAAACATGCCTTCAAATAGGGTGTGTTTACCAGAAGTAGCTTCAGCGAGAGAAATTTCTGTTGGTTGTGTGAAAACAAGACTAGCATCTTGCCTGACAATCTCGCTGGGTTTCTCATCTACAACAAAATAATGCTCTTCATCAAATAGGGTAAATTGAACAGCTCTATCTTTTGTAAGGCTGGCTAAATAGCGGATGTCGTCAGCAGTCAGTGCTTCAAAATCAACCAGACTCCAGTCACTGGTCTGGTGTGTGGAACAGCCGTTATTGACAATCACATACTCGTTTTCTGAATCAAGACCTAGCTTTTCAAAGTAGGGCTTGACACCAATTAAAGGGCGACCTGTGCAGAGCACCAGTTTTACGCCTTTTTCTAAGGCTTGATGGATAGCGTCGATATTCGCTTGAGGAATTTCCTTTGCCTCATCGAGGAGAGTTCCATCCATATCAAGGGCAATCAATTGAATCATAGCAACCTCTTTTCTACATCACTACTGACATTATATCACAATTTGCCACATACGTTTGTCATTTGTTGGCAATATTTCTCTTTAAAAAGTAAACTGTTTTCTCCAGCATTTTTGAAGAAAAATTGGTATACTATTATTGGCAAGGTAAATTCTTTCGGGATAAAATAGAGCTTTACCTTGTTAGAATGAGTAAATCAGTATAAACAACTAGTCAATAATGATAAATAACATATAAAAACCAGGAGAAAACATGGATAAAAAACTGACAAAATCAATGGTGGTGACCGGCTTAGCTGCGACAACGGTTCTATCAGCTGCAACGACTCAGCAAGTCAAGGCAGAAGAAGCTACTAAACGAATGGCAGAACAAGCCGAAACTAAGGCTAGTAAACCAGCAGAAACACCTGTTACGAAAGAAGCAGTCTTAGCTGCAAAAACAGAATCAGAAAATCAAGAAGAGCTTGTTCAAAAAGCACAAGAAGCGAGTCAACAAGCCAAAGAAATGCTTGATGAGGCAACAAAAGAAGAAACTGATACGAAAGAATTGTTGGACAAGGCAACTGAAACAACGATTCAAGAAGCCAAAGATAGCCTTCCAGCTTTAGAAGCACAGATTTCAACGGAAGAAGCAAATGTCGAAATCGCTCAAACTGAAGTAGAAACAGCTCAAACGGAAGTCAGCAAAGAAGAGAATGTAGTAAGCGGTCAAGAGTCCCTCGTGGATATGGCTCAAACAGCAGTCAATGAAGCGAAGAAGCCAATTCACGAAGAAGAGGAGGCCTTAAAACAAGCTCAAGCTGCTGTCGCTCAGGCTGAAAAAGAAGTGGCTGAAAAAACAGCTGTTTTAAAAGCTGCTCAAACAGATAGCCATACCATTCCTGAAAAAATCAATCAAACCACTCAAGAAATCCGAGAAGGAGAGAAGAATCTGGCTAGTCTTGAGAAAAACATCCAGCAGACAGAAACAGCTTTGAAACAAGCAGAAAGTCAGGCTACTCCGACTCGGCATGTAGATTTAAAAACAGCAACTTACCAAGAATTTTTGACCCATTTACAAAAAAATGGAGCAAACGCTGATGTGAAAGCTGAAGCAACTAAGGCTCTAGGAATTTATCAACGTGGGCAAAAGGAAGATGGGATTGTAGTCGGTACAGACGTGAACAGCCCGGCAACCTTGGCCAATAATTTAAAGGCTGTTGAGGTTATGAAGGCTATCAATGCCTACCGTAAGCGAGCAGGACTTCCAGAATTATTGGTGGATCCGTACGCAAATGTTGGAAGTCAAATTCAAACGCGCTATTTTGAAAAAGCAGGAACTCATATGTTTAAGTATGCGAATGGAGAAAATGTTGCTATTTCATTCTCTCCACAGGATGCGGTTAAATTTTGGTACAATGAAAAGGCACTCTACCAAAAATATGCAGCCCAATACGGCTTACCGACAGATGAACGACAAATTGATGCGTATGCTATTTTGAACAAAGTTGGCATGGGAATTTTTGCTCAAGTAGGTCACTACTTGCAAATTGTCAATAACACTGTCAATACGATGTCTGCGGCCTATGATACGCAACCAAATCGTTACAGTAATGTTTATGGTACGGCAGAAGCAGCCTTTTACAGTGTTTCTGATGTAAATCGACGATTGGCTAATGGAACGCTTATGACGGTTGAGGACTTTGAAAAAGCGCTTCGAAATTATGCTGGTTCTTCGACAGCGCCATCCCCACAAGTCACGGCTTTGAAAAATAATTTGGCAATGTTGAAGGTTCAAAAAACCAATCAAGAATCTACACTCAATATGAAGAAAGCTACTTTAAGAGATTTGCAATCGAGCTTGAATAATCAAGTGGCGACTACCCAAAAAGCTACAGCAGCATTGATGACTGCTCAAGCTATTTTTGCAAAAGCGAAGCAAGTAGCCACTGAAAAACAAGGTAAGTTGGACGTAGCCCGCCAATCTATTCAACGGAATTTGGCTCCAAAAGAGAAAGAATTAGAAACAGCGCTTAAAAATCTGGAGCAATCTAAAAATCAATTAGCAAGTTTGAAATCAACTCTTGCTGCTAAGCAGAAAAATTTGGAGCAAGCCAAAGGGAATTTGGCAACTGCTAAACAGAAACTAGAAGAAGCTAGGAACTATCTTGCGAGATTAGAACAGGCTCCTTTACTCCATGCGAAAGCAGTGAAGGCATTGGCAGAGGCTCAGACTGACTATGATGCTAAGCAAGCCTTACTGGAACAAGAAAGTGAAAAACTTATTCGTCTTCAAACGACTTATAAACAGCTGGAGAGCGAATATCGTAGACTTCATCCACAGATTATTCCGCAAAGTCAGGGCACAAGAGTATTGAAACCAGCCGGTTTACAAAATAACCCAGGTAGATCAGGGGTTCAAAATCTAGGCAACCAAGGCCGTGCGCTTGCTGCTAGCGGTTTAGCAACAGCATCCTCTCAAACTTCAGGGGCAAAATCTGCTCCTTCCATGGGTCAAGCTAAGTATGCTAATACCTTCCTGCCATCAACTGGAGGAAGTGCAAGCTCTATCGCAGCTATGGGCTTATTGCTTGGAGCCGCTACTTTAGCTGCTGCAGGCCTAAAAAAAGAAGAGCGATAAGACTGAGAGTGGTTGATTTTACTCAGTGTGTGTTCTTTAAATAGAAAATCTATTCGTCTTATCCTTATCTTAGAAATTCTAATAAACGTATGTTTATAAAGAATCAAGTAAGATAGACTCTAAATAGTCTTGAACCAAATCTGAAAAAAATTATGTTTCTCTATAAGGGAGCTAGCCTATCGTTAAAAAATAAAAATGATTCTGGATAAAAACTAAATTTTAAGCCAAAATAAGGATTAAGAAAACGCATAAAATCAGATTGTCAAAAATCCTGATTTTATGCGTTTTCGCTAGTTGCAGAGTCTTTACTCATCCTGATTTGAGGCTCTATAATATCTGTAGTGGGTACGCCCGCCGTAGAGATTATGGAGCTTTTTTCAGTGTAGAAAAAAAGTCCCATATGACCTATAATGAAAAGCGAAGAAACTATCATTTAGAAAGAATCATATGGAACAACTAAATCTTATCACAAATTTTCTTAAAATGAAAGACAAAAATATCACGATCACTAATGAATGCGACATGGGAACACACTTAGAACTCCACGGTCACTTGGATTACACAGCCCCTAAATGCCCTTCCTGCAAGGGACAAATGGCTAAGTACGACTTCCAGAAAGCCTCTAAAATCCCCTACTTAGAAACTGCTGGCTACCCGCTACTTATCCGCCTTCGAAAGCGTCGTTTCAAATGCAAAGACTGTGGGAAAATGGCGGTCGCTGAAACTCCTATTGTTAAGAAGAACCATCAAATCTCTGTCGCTGTCAACCAGAAAATCGCACAATTACTCATCGAAAAGCAAGCAATGACACATATCGCACACAGACTCTCCATTTCTACATCTACAGTTATTCGAAAACTCAATGAGTTTAAGTTTGAAACGGATTGGGATAAGCTTCCAGAAGTCATGTCCTGGGATGAGTATGCCTTCAAGAAAGGGAAAATGAGCTTTATCGCTCAAGATTTTGACACAAATAACATCATCGCTATCCTTGATGGAAGAACGCAAGCAACCATCCGAAATCACTTTCTGAGATACCCTAGACAGGTCAGAAACCGCGTTAAATTCATCACTATGGATATGTTTAGCCCTTACTATCAACTAGCCAAACAACTTTTTCCTCATGCCAAAATCGTGCTGGATCGCTTCCACGTTGTGCAACATCTCAGCCGTGCTATGAACCGTGTCCGTACCCAAATCATGAATGCTTTTGACCGCAAATCGCATGAATACAAGACGCTCAAACGCTACTGGAAACTGGTACAACAAGATAGCCGTAAACTCAGTGATAAACGGTTTTACCGCCCGACCTTTCGGATGCATTTGACCAATAAGGAGATTGTCGCTAAACTGATAGGCTATTCTCAAGAACTGAGAGAACACTACGAGCTCTATCAACTACTGCTTTTTCACTTCCAGGAGAAGCAAGCTGACCAGTTTTTTGGACTTATCCAAGACACTCGGCAGACTGTCGACCCGATTTTCCAGACCGTATTTAATACCTTTTTGAAGGACAAGGATAAGATTCTCAACGCCATGGAATTGCCTTACTCAAATGCCAAACTTGAGGCGACGAATAATCTCATCAAAGTCATCAAGCGTAATGCCTTTGGATTTCGGAACTTTGAAAACTTCAAAAAGCGGATTTTGATTGCCATCAACATCAAAAAAGAGAAGACCAAGCTGGTCCTCTCTAGATGTTAGCTTTTCATCTACCCACTACAGTTGACAAAGAGCCTGATTTGATTGGTGCCAGAATCTCTAACGATTTGCCAATGACAGTGAGAGATTTGGTGAAGGTACCAAGGAGTAGGTGTAATTGTCCTTTGAACTGTCGTCTGAAGTTAAAATTTCCTTTTCCTGAGCCAACGAGGTTGGTTTCACTAGTTCCATAAAAGTTAAAGGTTTGATATTCATGTTTTAGAGCATATTGCAGCATAGTCCAATGAAGTAAGGTTGCTCCCCCGAAGTTCATATCCTGCATTTCAAAATGTTACAATCGTTTTAATGCTCTATTTTCTAAATCGTGCTAGAACTTGTTTTATTCCTTGTAATAATTTGTATTTGAGAGGTGAAGGATAGTAGCGGAAAGTTCCCATACGACGAACGACAAAACCATTGAAATTTTGTTTGAAGCGTAAGACACCGTCGGAGCCGTCAAATAGACCATCGATACCCAGGAAATTATAAGAAGGAATACCTCGCTTGATACTTTCTTTTAGGACATACTCCTGTAACAGAGCAGGAGCATAAAATTTATTAAATTCTGGGTAGGAGCCACTAAAGAGGTAGGTTGTCTCTTGTGGCGTATAGAGAAAGAGACTAGCAGCTAATAGTTGATCTGTATTGCCATATTTTTCAAGAAATAGCTGGGTTTCCTGTTTTCGAACGTGGAAGGTGTCGGACTGGCTAGATAATTCCCGCAGTTGATTTTGTTGTTTTGTTGTGGTGGGGCGTTGTTCTAGTTTTTCGATTTTTTTGAGCAATTGTTGATGCTCTTTCTCGATAGAAGTGAGATAGTCTTGAAAGTTTAGAGTAGCCACCATGAATTCAGCATTTTCACCAAAACTATCATATAATTTTTGGTAATACTCCAAGGATTTGTCCCTGTACTCGCGCCGTTCGGAGGTTGCTGTGGTAATTTCTTTAAAGATAGATAATTCATCTCGTGTTAATTTACGAATCTTGATACCAAAGGTGTTGGCTTTTTTGACTAAGGGTTTCCCTTTTTTACTAAAGGAGTTGAGTAGTGATTCTTCTGTCAATCCTTCTAAGCTTTTTACATAGTGCCAATTAGGTTCTCCTTCAGGATAGCCAGTTTGTAGTCCATCAAACTGATAACCGATATCTGTCAGCGTCGCAATCATGTCCTTGTGTTCGGGAGTTGTTGGTTGTCCGTTATTATCAAAACTTTGGTAAATTTCATACGGTTTGACAAGGAGCTCTAAAGCTCCTTTTTCCTTGGCATAGCCCTGTAAAGCCTTGTAAAAAGGTTGGAGATAGCTTGAATCGGTACTCACTGGACCTGAGTTAATCTCCATGTGGAGTCCTCCTGTCATAGGAAGGCTATAAAGGACAGCAGATACTTGGATATTTCCTTTTTCATCTGTATAGCCGATATACTCTACCTCAGCCCCTCTTTTTTGTAACAGATGAGCCATTTCAGGAGTTTGCATAAACGATCGCTGTGTTGCACGATTGGCATGTGCAATAAATTCATCTTCTGTAATACGAGTAAACGTCATGGGATCCTTTCTAAGAATGTTTGGTTCGCATTTTTTTGCGGAGTTTGTAGGCAAGGTTAAAGAGATTATAGAATGGTGAAGTAGGTAGATTGAATTCTCCGATTAATTCTTCGACAGTTGGTAAGAATTGAATTTTAAATTTATACAATCCACCATCCAGTGTATTTTCAAGCCCACCCATATTTTGAGAACGATAACCGCTCTTGAAAAGATAGTCAACCGTTTCATACCAAACTAAGACAGATCCTTGGTATTGGCCATATTCCGTATCTGTTCCAGCGTACAAATTATCTGAGACTTGCCCGAATTGCAAATTTAGTGTGCCTGCGATTGGAATATAGTCTGGGCGATTTTCCTTTTCATACTTGTCTTGTAGCCAGATAAATTCCTCCGTTAACCGTTCCTGTGCCTTGCTATTTTCTAAACGTTTGGCTTCCTTGGTTTTCTCCGTAAATTTTGTTTCAGCATCTTTCAGTTTTGCCAGTTCTTCTTGAATGGCAGTTAAGCGATTGGCAATGTGAAAACGAGCAACAGCGATAAAAGAATGTTCAGGATAAGTGTCTATCAGTTTTTGGTAATAGTCAGCACTCCTTAGGTTAATCTGTTTCCGGTCTTCAGTCTTTTTCATCACCCGAGCAAATTCTTCTACTAATTCGCTACCGCCTATCACAATTTCAACACCCTTTTGACGGGCTGTCTTGATTTTGCGTTTCATTGTTTTTGAAAGGTCATCAAAGTGGAACTGATGAGCATAGATATTTGCCTGGTAACGTGGTTGAATATTTGCGGCCAAATCGGTGGTTAGTCCAGTCCAGTCCGCCCCTGCATCTTGAAGATTCTTGATAATGTCTAGAGCATGCTGGTTTGGTGTTTTAGCTGCTTGGTCAGAATGAATACGATAGATGATAGTAGGGTCAAACTTAACAAATAACGCTCTTGATTGTTTACCCAGTTTTTTTAATGTTTGGACGATATAATGAAGTAAATCTGTGTTTTCATAATCAAAAATAGGTCCGCGCGGAATATAAAAAATCGTAAATCCTAGAGGAAGTGATTGAATTAGTATGCTAGCTACCCCAACAATCTCATCATCTTTGTAGAAGGCTACACGTTGCGATTTCCAATTGTCCTTAATCTTGGTCCAAGAGCTACTTTGCAAAAGATTCGCTTGAGGATGAGATTGTGCAAATTCGTCATGTACTTCAGCTGGGATATTTAATTTATAGCTGTACATTACTTGAGTACCCACTTTCTAATGGCATAAGCCACGCCAGATTCATCATTTGACTTGGTGATGTATTTGGCGATTTTTTTGATTTCTGGATTGCCGTTTTCCATGACAACAGGATTGCCGACGGCTTCTAGCATGGAGCGGTCATTTTCTTCATCTCCGATGGCCATGACTTGATCTTTGGTCAGTCCCAATTTTTCAGCCAAATGCAGGATGGCAGCTCCTTTGCTGGTTGTTTTTGGGAGAATTTCCAAGTAAAAAGGAGCTGATTTGACGATGTTGTAGCGTTCATAGAATTCAGCTGGTAAATGAGCAATGGCAGCGTCTAAGATGTCTGGCTCGTCGATATACATCATTTTGACAATTTCCTTGTTGTGCATCTCTTCGGGAGTACGATAGAAAATAGGCATCTGAACGAGGTTGGATTCATGAACGGTGTATTTGCCAATATTTCGGTTGGCTGTAAAAATCCCCTCCTTGGTGATGGCATGCATGTGGACGCCTAGTTTGCGACTTTGCACTTCAATGTCCAGATAATCTTCATACGACATGGTTTCTTTGATAAATTCCTGACCTGTCACGGTGTCTTGGACAAGTCCTCCGTTGAAGGTGACCACAAAATTGCCAGCTTCGTTTAGCTGAAGGTCGGATAGTAGTTGTCTCACTCCTGCAATTGGGCGACCAGTAGCAATGACGATTTTGACACCAGCTGCTTTGGCATCCTGAACAGCCGCAAATACTTCTGGGGTGATTTCACGATTACTGGTTAAGAGTGTGCCGTCAATATCAACGGCGACTAATTGTATGCTCATGTTATTCTCCATAGATAAAAGTTTCGTTGTAAATGTAAGATAGGAATTGCGTGTGAATGTCGCGAAAAAGTCCTGTTTGGCTCAGCATTTCTTTGGGGAAATAAAACCGATTGTCTCCATGCTTTGTGCCAGCTAGGGATTTGACAAGCGGAGATAGACTAGAGAGTTCAGCTAATTCTCCATCTGTTTGCAAAATCTCAATCTGAGTACGAGGTTTGTCGCTATTTGGATGATAGACATCATAGGGCAAATCAAAATTTCGATGAATAGCGGTATAGTAGTCTGCCTCAAATCCGACTTGATTGACAAGCTTGCGTAGGATATGGAGATGAGGTTCATTCTTTTCTGAGAAAACGATAGACTTTAACACCTTACGATTGATAAAGCGTTGGGCGAGATCCGAGAGGATTTTATCCGAGCTAGTCATCCAGTTTTGGAAATAAGTATTCATTACGCCATCATCTAGAGCTAGGTAATCTGATAGACTCATGCTTTTTTCAAAAAAAGGAATCAAATGAGGAGAGGATCGCACAAAAAAGTCCTTGTTTATAGTGTATAGTGCTTTCGCTCGCTGCAAGAGTTTTTGAAGGAGCACTTCCATGGCACGACTGGCTGGATGAAAGTAGACCTGCATATACATCTGATAACGACTGAGGACATAGTCTTCCACCGCATGCATCCCATTTTTCTGAAAGGCAATCCCGTTTGGAACGGGTCGAATGACCCTAAGAATTCGCGTCAAGTCAAACTGACCGTAATTGGCTCCTGTAAAATAGGAATCGCGTAGCAGATAGTCCATCCGATCGACATCAATTTGGCTTGAAATCAGCTGTACGACCTGTTTATTGGGATAAGTGTGGTTGATGACACTGGCGACCTTGTCTGGAAAGTCAGGGGAAACTTGGGCAAGAATGCGATTGATTTCGGTTTCTTCTTGGGTCATGATTTGCCGAGTCATTTCCTCGTGATCTGTATCAAAGAGCCGCTCAAAAGTATGGGAATAGGCACCGTGCCCCACATCGTGAAGGAGAGCTGCAGTCATGGTCAAAAGACTTTCTTTTGAATTCCAAGCTTCTGGATATTTTTCTTCAAAAATGGACACAATACGTCGTGCAATTTCGTAAGCCCCTAAGCAATGGGAAAAGCGACTATGTTCTCCGCCGTGAAAGGTATAACCTGACGTTCCTAGCTGTTTAATCCGACGAAGTCGCTGAAATTCCTTGGAATTGATGAGTTCATAAATAATAGGATGTTCCACATGGACGTAATTGTGGACTGGATCGCGAAACACTTTTTCATTCATTTTTCTATTATATCAAAAAAATGTTAAAGATGCTTGGGTGGTAGTAGTAGAATATTGCGTAAAAGCTATTTACGAAAGTGGCTTTTCATATTATAATAAGACTATGACAGAAGAGATGATTTTACATTTGATACAAGCCCTTTTGGTAGGGTTGATTGTATGGATAGCTTGGACGATTTTGTCCTATACTAAAAAACACAGGGTTAACCTTGGTGAGCGGTTTTGGACAGGTTTTGGAATTGGTTTTATCACTGATTTGCTCGATACGTTAGGAATTGGGACGTTTGCAACGACTACGACACTCTTTAAAGCGACTAAGCTAGTACAGGATGATCGAAAGATTCCTGCCACCATGACCACGGCTCATATCATACCAGTCTTGGTTGAAGCACTCCTGTTTATTACCATCGTTGAGGTCGATTTGCTGACCTTGGTTGCCATGGCGACGGCAGCTTTTACAGGTGCTTTTGTGGGGGCGCGCGTGACGCAGCATTGGAATACGCAGAAGGTGCAGCGGATTTTAGGGATTTTGCTGGTCATTGCAGCCTTCTTTATGGTCTATCGCATGCTGACCAATCCTGGAGCTGATTTGACCACAGATGTCCGTGGTTTGTCAGGCTGGAAATTAGTCCTTGGGATTGTTTTTGACTTTATCGTTGGGATGCTGATGAGCATGGGCTTGGGAAATTATGCACCAGAATTGATTTTCTTTTCTCTGATGGGCATCAGCCCAGCGATTGCGCTGCCCGTTATGATGTTAAATGCAGCTATGATCATGACAGCTGGAGCCAAGCAATTTATTGAATCTGGTCGGGTCAATTGGCCGGGCGTACCGGGCATTATCCTTGGTGGAGTTTGTGGGGTGCTGACAGCAGCGAAATTCTTGAGTAGCTTGGATGTCAATAATTTGAAAATTCTTGTGGTCTTTATTGCTTCTTATACGGGATTATCCTTGTTGCGTTCATCATTTGTATCTCGAATGAAGGAGAAGAAATGAAGATAGATATTTACAATGAAATTGATCTGGATGGTCAACTAGAAGTCATTGAGCAGGTGTATGAGGCAGAAGCGGTTGAAAAGGGAGACTTTCTCTACCTGACTTACCAAAATGAGGAAAAAGAACGCGTGGTCCTAAAAATAAATCAGCAAGAATGCACCATGACCCGCTTTTCAACTCCTAAATCTGTCATGCAGTTTCTCAGTAATGAGACAAGTGTGACGCAGATTGCCACTCCAGTCGGTGTGCAAATCCTCCATGTGGTGACAGACTTCTACCAGAAAGAAGGCAATCAAGTAACCATTCGCTATGCCTTACGCATTCCGCAGACAGGGCAAGACTTGGCTCGCTATAAACTTCGGATACAGTGGGCTGCATCATAAAAAAGGAACGACAGACACAGGAAAAATATTTAGCAAGAAAATAAGCTTTTCTGCATTTTTCGGAAAAAAGGGCTTTCTGCGATTGTCATGTAAAAAAGGAAAACATTCTTGCAAAAAAATTTCATTTTTGCTATAATAGTCAGCATATCAAGGGAGTAGCTGACGGAAGTATCCGTTACAAGGTCGTCAATCCGAAAGAAATTTCCGGCCTTGTATGAAATAGCGAGACTTGTTTGAATAAAACAAGTCTCTTTTTGTGTTTTCAAAAAGGGACGAAAAGGAGAAAAACATGTCAACAGAACAAAAGCGCCAAGCTTTTTACGCCCAAGATTCAGATGCTGTTTTGCGTGAGCTAGAGACAAGTGAGCGAGGCTTAACAACGAGTGAAGCAAGCAAGCGTTTGGAGCAATATGGACGAAATGAACTAGCAGAAGGTGAGAAACGCTCCCTTTTAGCGAAATTCCTAGATCAATTCAAGGATCTGATGATTATTATCTTGCTACTTGCAGCGATTCTATCGGTTGTAACATCAGGTGGTGAAGATATTGCAGATGCGATTATCATTCTTGCTGTGGTCATTATCAATGCGCTCTTTGGTGTCTATCAAGAAGGGAAAGCTGAAGAAGCAATCGACGCTCTGAAATCCATGTCTAGTCCTTCTGCCCATGTCTTACGAGATGGTCATGTGACAGAAATTGACTCAAAAGAATTGGTTCCAGGAGATATTGTGAGCCTTGAAGCGGGAGATGTCGTACCAGCTGATATGCGCTTATTGGAAGCAAATTCCTTAAAAATCGAAGAAGCTGCTTTGACTGGAGAATCAGTACCGGTTGAAAAAGATGTCCGTATGACAGTCGCAGAAGATGCCGGAATTGGTGACCGTGTCAATATGGCCTTCCAAAATTCCAATGTCACCTATGGTCGTGGACTTGGTGTGGTTGTAAATACAGGGATGTTTACCGAAGTTGGTCATATCGCAGGTATGCTTCAAGAAGCTGATGAGACAGATACACCACTCAAACAAAACTTGAACAATCTGTCTAAGGTTTTGACCTATGTGATTTTGGTCATTGCAGCAATTACCTTTGCTGTAGCCGTCTTTATTCGTGGTGAACATCCATTAACGGGTCTCTTAACCTCTGTTGCTCTTGCAGTTGCAGCCATTCCAGAAGGTTTGCCAGCTATTGTAACCATTGTCCTCTCACTTGGCACACAAGTCCTTGCAAAGCGTCATTCGATTGTTCGGAAATTACCAGCGGTCGAAACACTTGGCTCAACAGAAATTATTGCGTCTGATAAGACGGGGACTCTTACCATGAACAAGATGACTGTTGAAAAAGTTTATTACAATGGTCAATTAGTGGATGCCAAAGAAACCATTGAAGCAGGACTAGATTTACCATTACTGGGTGCGGTTGTTCTGGCAAATGATACGAAGATTGATGCAGACGGAAAACTGATTGGGGATCCAACAGAAACTGCCTTTATCCAATATGCACTGGACAAGGCCTATGATGTAAAAGCATTCTTAACGCAATATCCACGTGTTGCTGAGTTACCATTTGACTCAGATCGCAAACTCATGTCGACAATTCATCCGTTACCAGATGGAAAATTTTTCGTTGCCGTTAAAGGGGCGCCAGATCAGCTCTTACATCGTTCAAGTAAAGTGGATATAGCAGGAGAAGTTAGTCCATTAACAGATGAAGTAGCCGCAGCTATTAAGGCGAATAACTCTGAAATGGCGCATCAAGCACTTCGTGTTCTTGCAGGTGCCTATAAGATTATCGACAGTATCCCAGAAGAATTGACAAGTGAGACACTTGAAACGGACTTGATCTTTACAGGTTTGATTGGGATGATTGACCCAGAACGTGCAGAAGCTGCAGAAGCTGTGCGTGTGGCAAAAGAAGCTGGAATTCGTCCAATCATGATTACAGGTGACCACCAAGATACAGCAGAAGCAATTGCCAAACGTCTTGGCATTATTGATGCCAATGATACAGAAGATCATGTCTTGACGGGGGCTGAATTGAACAACTTATCAGATGAAGAGTTTGAAAAAGTGGTTGGTCAATACTCTGTTTATGCACGGGTATCTCCGGAGCATAAAGTACGTATCGTGAAAGCATGGCAGAACCAAGGAAAAGTTGTTGCCATGACAGGAGACGGTGTCAACGACGCTCCAGCCCTTAAAACAGCTGATATCGGTATCGGTATGGGAATTACAGGTACGGAAGTATCTAAAGGTGCCTCTGATATGGTCCTTGCAGATGATAACTTTGCAACCATTATCGTAGCCGTTGAAGAAGGACGGAAAGTCTTCTCCAATATCCAAAAAACCATTCAATACCTTCTTTCAGCCAATACGGCAGAAGTTCTGACCATTTTCCTTGCAACCCTCTTTGGTTGGGATGTGCTTCAGCCAGTTCATCTTTTGTGGATTAACTTGGTAACGGATACCTTCCCAGCGATTGCGCTTGGGGTCGAGCCAGCTGAACCAGGTGTCATGAGCCACAAACCTCGTGGACGCAAGTCAAGCTTCTTCTCAGGTGGTGTCATGAGCTCCATTATTTATCAAGGAATTTTACAAGGTGCCTTGGTTCTTGCGGTATATGGTTATGCGATTGCAAATCCAGTCCATATTGGTGATGTAAAAGCCATCCATGCCGATGCACTCACAATGGCCTTTGCAACCCTTGGCTTGATCCAGCTCTTCCATGCCTACAATGTGAAGTCTGTTTACCAATCCATCTTGACAGTTGGACCATTCAAGTCGAAGACCTTTAACTGGTCCATCCTTGTTTCCTTTATTCTCTTGGCAGCAACCATTGTTATTGAGCCATTAGAAGCCATTTTCCACGTGACTCATCTTGACTTGACACAATGGGGTGTCGTCCTTATCGGAAGTTTCTCTATGATTATCATTGTAGAAATTGTTAAGTTCGTTCAACGGAAATTAGGGTTGGATAAGAACGCTATTTAGAAGATAGAGAGGAAAGCTACCTGTCAGGTGGCTTTTTCTTCATTCTTCATGCTATACTGATAGAAAGGAGGTGCATGATGAAAAATCGTTTAGAGGAAAAATTACAATCAGAAAAGCCAAGCTACTCAGATGATGAAGTGATGTGGTTGTTGGAGCACATCGGTCATTCTGATGCGGCTATTCGTGATGAATTAGTCTATATCAGCCTAGGACGGGGTCTGTTTGAAGGTCTATTTACGAGAGCTCAATTTCGCTTATTGGTAGAGAAAAGTCTGGCGAAAGACTATTTACTTTATCGCATAGATGAAAGAGGACTTGCGACCTTGACACGCTCCTTTACTGCCTTGCTGTTAGGGCATCTCGTAGAAGTTAGTTGTCTATTAGATAGCCCCTATTTCCAATTGATTTCTGAGCAGGAGTATCAGAGCATTTGCCAGAAAGCCTATGAGTATTTAGAAAAAGAGCAGGATTTTACTGGTTATTCAGAAAGCTATGGCTGGGTGCATGCCTTTGCCCATGGAGCGGATTTGGCAGTTGCTCTTGTAAAACACCCTTTTTTTCAACAAGAAGACTGGAGTAGACTATTTCCAATGCTAACAGGAATTTTTAAACGTCTGCCTCAGCGATTTGTTGATGACGAGGAATGGCGATTGGCGCGTGTCATCTATGAGGCAATAAAACACGGTCATCTTCAGGAGGGCATTTTGATAGACTGGATTAAAACCTTGCATTTTCCTTTGGAAACCAATCTTGATTTTTATCGGTTTTCAGCTGTACGTTCCTGCTTGCTAGAAATTTACCTCCAATTGGACAGGGAAAATCTGTTGTCTGAGGAATTGAAACAAACTCTTTATAAAATGACAAGAATTGAGGAATAATAATTACATTTTTTTCTTAAATATCTTGACAAAGAAATTAAAATTATTTATAATAATAGTGTAAATTTGAAATATGAACAAGCAGCAAAGTGATTTGCGTAGCCGGGTCTATAAGTGTTTAGACAGCAGACAAGCTTTAGGATTGACTGAGCATATCTGTGAGACAGTACAAACTGTCCATAGGTATGCTCTTTTTTGTTCGGGAAACATCAGAAAGGAGAAAAAAGATGATAGAGATGTTGAACACAAAAAAAGGTGCCTATTTTGCTGGAGGAAGTGCTTTTTTAGGGATAGGATTGGTGCTGGATCACCTAGCTTTTCCCTTGAGCCTTTATGCTTTAGGGATTGCAATTTTCCTATTAGGATATCCGATTGCTAAGGATGTATGTTTGGAAATGGTGAAAACCAGAGATATGCAGGTGGATTTTTTGATGATTGTTTCTGCAGTTGGTGCTATGTTGATTGGCTCTTTTCATGAGGCGGCGATTCTGCTCTTTATATTTGCTGGATCAGAAGTGTTAGAAGAGTATGTTTTTAGAAAGTCCATCAAAACGATGGAGAGCTTGATGAATCAACTTCCCAAGCAAGCTACGGTGGTAAGGGAAGATGGTTCGACAGAGATTCTGGCTTTACATGAAATTCAGCAAGGAGAGATGATTCTCGTAAAAAAAGGTGAACAGATTAGTCTAGATGGTCGAGCAAGGCAGGCTATGCTGGTCAATGAAAGCCTCTTGACGGGTGAAAGTATTCCTGTGAATAAGGAGGTAGGAGATTCCGTGTTTGCAGGGACTGTGAATATTGGCGAGGCCAGTAGTTATGAGGTGACAAAGAGAAATGAAGAAAGCGTCTTTTCCCATATCTTGGAGTTGGTTCAACAGGCCACAGAAACCAAAAGCAAACGAGACCAGGCTATTCACCAAATGCAAAAGACCTATGTGATTGGTGTTTTAGCAACAGTCCTTGTCTTTATCCTTGCTTTGATTACATTTCAAGAGCTGTCCTTCACTCAAGCTTTTTACCGAGGGATGATTTTACTGACAGTGGCAAGTCCTTGTGCCTTGATTGCTTCTATCACGCCTGCCATGCTGAGTAGTATGAGTTTTGGAGCAAAGAATGGCATTCTCATCAAAAATGCAGATGCCTTGGAAAATATGATGAAGTTGTCTGTTTTGTGTTCCGATAAGACGGGGACTTTGACCAGAGGTGAGTTTGAGGTGCATGATTATCATTTGGACATTCCTGATTTGCTCCCGCTGATTTGTTATATGGAGAGTCAGTCTTCTCATCCTTTAGCAAGGGCTATCTTGGTTCGTTTTACAGAGGAAGCCATCCGCTACCAAGGGATAATGGCGCCTGTTCAAGAAATCGCTGGACAGGGGCTGTCTATGGGCGAAGTATCTGTTGGCAATCACGCCTTGGTAAAGGGCTGTTTTGATCCGAATGGTTATTTGAAAAAAGATAGTCAAGGAACGCTTTTATTTGTGGCCCAATCTCAGATTCTTGTTGGTTATATTGAATTGGTGGATACAATTCGTCCAGATGCCAAGGAAATGGTCCGTGATTTTTTACAAAGAGGGGTCAAGATGGTCATGTTGACAGGCGACCGTGAAAAATCTGCTGCTTTTGCTGCTCAGCAATTGCAGATAGACTCCTATCATGCTGCTTGTATGCCAGAGGACAAGCTTTCTTATCTCAAGAAAGAAAAGACTGGAAAAGCAGTGGTTGGGATGATTGGAGATGGCATTAATGACGCCCCGATTCTTGCCAATGCAGATATTAGTATTGCTATGGGAGGGGGGACGGATATTGCCATGGATGTGAGCGATGTGATTATCACGCAAAATCATCTAGCCAAGATTAGCTTGCTGTATCATCTCAGTCAAAAATACGGTAGCATTACGCGGAGCAATATTATCTTTTCCATCGCTGTAATTCTTATCTTGATTGTCTTAAATATCCTAGGACTTTTGGATCTTACTCAAGGAGTTTTCTTCCATGAAACTTCCACAATTTTAGTGATTTTAAATGGATTGCGTCTGCTGAATTTTAAACAATAAAAGTGGAAAACGAAATTTGAAATCAAGATGCGGCTGGAATTTCAGCTAAGATTAGTATTGGAAACGTTTTATACTCTACAAAGATTAACATCTGACTAGGCAACGAAATCGCAGGTAGAACTAGGGTTCAGTAAGGTGAGTTAACGATGTCAGATGTTGATTTTTGATGAGTATAAGGAAAAATAAGATTGTTGACATTTATGTTCCTCTAATCTAAAATTTGATACATTAGACATAAAAAAACGAACAAGACAGAATTCTGAAGGTCAGAAAACTCGTTTTGTTCGTTTGTTGTATTTAGGGTTGGATTTTGTCCTAGCCTTCTTTATAGAGATTTATTTGAAGGAGAAGCCTTCATAGATGAGTTCAGCCAAGGGATTGACTTTTTTGAAGGTAGTGGCTAGAGCGTTCATCATAGGAGTTGGCCCACACATAAAAATTGTGGTATTAGAGGGGATTTGATGATTGCTGAAATCAAGATACCCATCGACCTTGCTGTCTAGGAGATGGAGCTTAAAGAGCGGGTTGTTGGCCTGGTAGTCCATGAGCAAGTCCAGATGAACAGCATTTTCTGCGCCAGTATAGGCATAATAAAAATCTACAGGTTTTTTGAGGGTTGGAGTTTCGCGGATGTAGGACAGAAAAGGAGTAATACCGATTCCACCTGCAATCCAGATATGCTGGCTACGACCTTGGTCTAATTTCATGTGTCCATAAGCACGGTCAATTTTGACAGATGTTCCCACAGCCAACTTATCATACATTTGCTGGGTGTGATCACCAGATGTCTTGACGGTGAAATAGACCGTATTTCCATGTCCTCCTGAGATGGAGAAGGGGTGAGGTGCTTTTTCTAAGCCTTTTTGAAAAATTTTAACGAAGGCGAATTGACCGTAGTCATAATCAAAGGGGCGATCCAGCTCGATTTCGATATCCAGCGTATCGTGATTGAGCTTATCAATGCGTTTGATGGTCCCCTTGTGTTTAAAGCCGATACGTTGGTAGAGAAAAATAATGTAAAAGCCAGAAACTAGTCCGATGAGGGCAAAACCACCGACTACAAAACCGAGGAAAGTCGGCTGGAGCAAGACTCTTCCTAAAATCATGTAAGCATGGAGCAGTCCAAAGATATAGGCAAGATAGACCAAACGATGAATCATACGCCAACTTTCATATTTGAGAAATTTCCCTAAATAAGCGACGAGAATAATGCTGAAGAAGAGGTAAATGGCGATATTCCCCAACTGAGCGGCCAAGTGAGACCCCCAGAGTCCGCCCATGGCTACATTGTGAAATACGAGTAAGAGAAGGGAGAAGGTAGCCATAATTTTATGGAAGAAATACATGTTCTCAATACCGTGAAAGAGCTTTTCCAAGAAAGCTGCACGGGTGGAGAGTAAAAAAGTTAGAGACAGGCTAGTGAGGGCCAGTCCTGGAATGAGAAACTGACTGAATCCAGCGTTCAACCAGGCTAGAATGGTCAGTATAAGACTAAAGAATAAGAGGGCAATGCCGTTGAGTGATTTAATCACGATAGAAAAACTCCTTTGTTGTAATATTCTTTATTCTAACAGAATGTGAGTTCTTCTGTCAACTTATACTCATTTAATTTCAAAAATAGCTATTTCATCTGTGTATATTTATTTTTTGGTATAAAATATAGAGAACTAAATGAGTGAAACAGGATACTGTTTCAGTAAATGGAATGGGCATTAAAAATAGGTAGTTTATGTCTGAACCATCTAAGAAAGGAGTAAAAATGCCAACGTTGATTTTCATTTGTTGAGTTTACCCATTCACCTAGTTTTTTGGGAGCTCGTTGGTATCATTTGTTTCAAATAAAGAAGGGAAAGAAAAGGATTTGAAAGAGCCAAGAAAGGCTTGGTAACGCATGGAAATCAAGAGTTGGATCAAGCGTTCCAACATTTCCTTTTGATAGTCAGGCAAATTTTTGGCATTGTCAAGGATTTGAGAGACTTTCTTGAGTTCAGATGCCTTAAAGAGCTGATTGATAGAGGTGATTTCTGCGTCCAAAATCAAGCCGAAAAAGACATCAAAAAAGGCTTTTAGCTCTTCATCTGAAACACCGGCCACCCAGTTTTTTAGGGTCTGGTCTACTTGGATACTATCGGGATTGAGGGTGTCTAGGAGTAGAAATTCGTGGCCTTCTACCACCCAAGAAAAGGTATTGTGCTGAGCAAGTCCAAAAAGGGCTGTACTTTTTACAATCGAGGCCTGTTCTGGCACATCTAACATCATCCCAATCAAAGAACCCTGAGGAATATAACGGCGAATCAGATGGGAAATCCGTTCGTAGCCGAAAGACTGTGTCACAGAGCGATTAAGACCGGGAGCATCATAACTATAAATATCAGTAATTCTATCTTGGAGAGCAGGAGAAATTTGGCTAGCAGCATAAGCAGCGAGATTTCCTCCCTTAGAGTGGCCAGTGAGAATGAACTGCCCCTCAGGGTAGGCAGTCATGACCTTTTCGACGTAGGCTGTTGCTGTTTTTTGGGCAGGGATTTGAGACAGGTAAGTCATCTGGAAATCTTCCTTCCATCCGATAATCGAATCATCAGTCCCGCGAAAGGCGATGACATAGGTATCTGGCTTTAGCTTGTAGGTGAGGGCGGCAAATTGTTTTTCGACCTCCATGTCTAAATCCTCTTGATAGGCAAAGAGTTTAAGATTTTTATAGCGTTTGGCAGTGGTCACTTCCTGAAAGAGTTGAATTCGATTTTTCGTATGGGTAATGAGAGATTCAGAGTATTCGTAGTCAGCTAAGTCGGAAAGACGAATTTCTTGGTCAATCGCTTGGGGGACAAGCTCTTTGTAGTCTAGATAGGTCAATTCGGTCAATATCAAGCAATCAAGAGCATTGAATGGAACGTCATAGATATGATGATGTTGGATGTCCTCAAGGTAGGAAAAAATATTGTTCATGGCACTTCCTTTTTTTAATCTTTCATTTAGTATAGCATAATTCGCCCTAGCTTTGCTATAATAGAGGGAGAAAAGAAAGGGGATATTCATGCACAAGATATTATTGGTAGAAGATGATGGAGTAATTCGCCAAGAGGTCAAGAAAATGCTTACTCAATGGGGATTTGACGTGATTGCGGTGGAAGATTTTATGGAGGTGTTGACGATTTTTGTCAAAGAAAGTCCGCATTTGGTTCTGATGGATATTGGCTTGCCCTTATTTAATGGCTACCATTGGTGTCAGGAAATTCGCAAAATTTCTAAGGTTCCCATCATGTTTTTATCGTCCCGTGACCAAGCCATGGATATTGTCATGGCCATTAACATGGGAGCAGATGATTTTGTGACTAAACCTTTTGACACGAATGTCCTCTTGGCAAAAATTCAAGGACTTTTACGACGCTCTTATGAGTTTGGTCAGGAAACCAGTCTGTTAGAGTATCAAGGGGCGATTTTAAATTTGAAATCCATGGATATGGTGTATGATGGAGAGACGATTTCTTTGACCAAAAATGAATTTCACATCTTGCGAGTTTTGTTTGAACATAGGGGAGAGATTGTGGCACGAGATGATTTGATGAAGGAATTGTGGAATAGTGATTTCTTTATTGATGACAATACCTTGTCTGTCAATGTGGCTCGTCTGCGAAAGAAACTGGAAGAATATGGCTTGGCCCAATTCATCCAGACAAAAAAAGGGATAGGATACGGATTACGTCATGACTAGAGAGGAAAAATGGCTGTTTGCCCAAGCCTATTTGAAAAAATGTGGGCAAGTGGGATTTTATCTGGTCCTCATGTATGGAAGTTTTGGGCTCTTTCTTTATTTATTTGAAACAAGTCGCACTGTTTTGGGCTATCTTCTACTCATCTTAACGATTTTAGGGGGCGTTTTTTGGCTCATAGACCTTGTGTTCTCCTATCAGCGTTTTAAAAAATACGCTCTCTACCAAGAAGAGAGCAGTCGTACGCCTATGGAAAGATTATTGTCAGAAAGAATTGCGTCCTTGGAGAAGGAAAAAGCGGCCCTCCAATTAGAAGAGCAGAAAAAGCGAAACGATTTATTGGATTATTACACGCTTTGGGTGCACCAGATTAAAACTCCCATTGCAGCTGGTCAATTGCTGGTCCAATCCATTGAAAACCGAGAGTTGAAAGGGCAGATGGAGCAGGAGTTGTTTAAGATTGACTCTTATACCAATCTCGTCCTTCAATACTTACGCTTAGAAAGTTTTCACGATGACTTGGTTGTCCAACAGGAAAACTTGGAATCCATGGTTAAGGAAGTGGTGAAAAAGTATGCTCTCTTTTTTATCCGCCAAGGTCTGTCACTTGATCTGCATGATTTAGAGGTAGCTGTCGTGACTGATCGAAAATGGTTTCTGGTGATTTTGGAGCAAATCCTCTCCAACAGCCTCAAATATACCAAGACTGGAGGGATTGAGATTTATGCAGAAAATGGAGTTCTCTACCTCAAAGATACAGGAATTGGGATACAAAATAGCGATAGTTTGCGGGTCTTTGAACGTGGATTTTCTGGCTATAATGGTCGCTTGACCCAGCAATCGTCTGGTTTGGGACTTTATTTATCCAAAAAAATCGCAGACAGTCTAGGGCATAGCCTCTCTCTGACGTCCACCATCGGACAGGGAACGACCGTTATGATTTCCTTTGCCCGCCATCGACTGGTATTTGAATAGCTTTCTTACAAAATTGTAAGATTTCATAGAAAAATGAAAGGATAAGTTATGGATAGCTCCTTTCATTTTTTATACAATAAGAGAGTACTATTCGTCAACAATCAAAATCTGACGTCGCTAACTCACCTTGCTTCAACAGTCCGCAGGACTGTTGAAGGTTGAAAATAAGGGAGTGGGACAAACCAGCTAACTTACGTTACTTTTGCGGTTTTTAGGATACAAGTTACGCTAGTGTTATCTGTCACCTTCCACCATTTTCAATTGTGGAACCTAGTCAGATTTGGATTGTTATGGAGTATAAACAATCGCAATCGCTCAGGAATTGTAGCTATTTCTGAAAGTGTAGAAAGGGAGGAACTTGGATGTTTTCGTTAACTAGCAAATTGGCTGTGTCCAATCTTATCAAAAATCGTAGATTATATACCCCATTTGCCTTGTCTACGATGGTGGCAACTGCGATTTTATATATCTTTGTCGCCTTGGCTCATAGTCCGCATTTGGAGGAGAGTTATGGGGGTTCCCCTGCTCGGTCGGTCTTACAATTTGGGATTTTTATCATTCAGTTGGCGGTCTTATTTATGGTCGTCTATGCAAATAGCTTTGTCATAAAAAATCGCTCGAAAGAGCTGGGTCTTTATAGTATTCTTGGTATGGAAAGGCGGCATTTGCTGCTTATGACCTTTGTCGAATTGTTCCTTTTTTTCCTAGGGACAGTCGGTGCAGGGCTAGGCCTTGGTCTTGTCTTAGACAAGTTGCTTTTTGCCTTCTTGCTCAAGATTACTAATTTGCCAGTTGTGATTGTTTCAAGCTTTCAGTGGAGTAGTGTTTTTCTGACCTTGGGCAGTTTGGGCGTGATTTTCCTTGTGATTGTCGCTATCAACAGCCTGCGTTTATGGCGGTACAGCTCGCTAAATCTGCTAAAGGAAAAGAAGGCTGGAGAGAAGAAAGCACGGTTTTTAGGCTTGCAAACCTTGCTTGGTTTGGTCTTACTTGGGACAGCTTATGGTATTGCCCTGACGGTGACTAGACCAGTGGTGGCCATTCCCTATTTCTTTTTAGCAGTACTTTTAGTCATCCTTGCTTCTTATCTTCTCTTTAATGCAGGGACTATTACCTTGTTACAAGGGCTGAAAAGACATCAATCCTATTACTATCAGCCTAAAAATATGATTGCAGTGTCCAATCTGATGGCACGCATGCGAAAAAATGCAGCCGGTCTGGCTACCATTTCTATCGTTTCCACCATGCTTTTGGTCACTTTGACTGGCTCGATTAGCATTTTTGTCGGTCAAAAAGATTACCTAAATACTCTCTATCCCCATGATTACAATATTTCTCGCTATTATGTGGACAGAGATGGGACAGAGTCTTACCTGAACTTGATCAAAGACAGTGCTAAGAAAGCGGGGTTAACCGATCCTCAATTCACCTCTATTTTCTACCAGCAACATAGTTTGGAGCAGATTTCGGGCAATCACTTGACCTTGATCAATGAATTAAAGGAAGAAACGGATATAGCTGGTCTGGTTCTGACGTTTTCCGAAAAAGACTACCAAGCTCTGACTGGTGAAACAGTCTCTCTAAAAGAAGACGAGGTTCTAGCTTTTGGTCAAAAAGTGTCGCTTGATCCCCAGAAACCACTGACTATCGAATCTAAGGAATGGAAGGTAAGAAGCTTTTCCAAAAAGGATATTTTACAAAGCAAGATAAGCAATGCTAGCAAGCTCTACCTTGATAAAATCTTGGTGTTGGTAGTCAAGGATGCAGCAATGCTAGCACCGGATGCAAAGACCGTTTACTATGTCGGTGTGGATAGCAAGGACAAGGAGAATCAGGCTTTTATGCAAGCGGTTCATGATAGGCAGAAAAAAGGAGAGTCACTTATGACGGCGGTGCGAGCTGACATTGAGCATGAAAGCCTCAGTGTTGTAGGAACGCTGCTCTTTATTGGTATTTTTCTATCCCTTGTCTTTCTATTAGGAACGGTCTTGGTCATCTACTACAAGCAAATCTCTGAGGGCTATGAAGACCGGGAAAACTTTGTGATTTTGCAGCAAGTGGGTCTTGATGAAGGAGCCACTCGGGCAACCATTCGAAAACAGATTTTGACGGTTTTCTTCCTCCCGCTGCTCTTTTCTTTCTTACACCTAGCTGTCGCCTTTAAGATGATTAGTCTGATTGTCATGATGTTAGGAGCGACCAATACCCCTCTTTTGGTACAGACGACCGTTATCGTTTGCTTGCTTTTCCTTCTTGTTTATATGCTGGTCTTTTGGCTGACCTCAAGAAGCTACCAGACAATCGTCTCTCGCTCCCGTCTTTCAAAAATGTAAGAAATCAACATAAAATGAAAGATTAGGTTATGGAAGCGACTGCTAGAGTGCTCTATACTAGAGAGGTAATACTCGTCAACAATTAAAATCTGACGTCCTTAACTCACCTTGCTTCAACAGTCCAGCGGGCTGTTGAAGGTTGGGACAAACCAGCTAACGTACCTACCCCTGCTGTTTTTAGGACACAAGTGACGCTAGTGTTACCGATCACCTTCCCCATTTCTCAATGGTGGAACCTAGTCAGATGTTGATGCTTATAGAGTATAAGAGATGTCATTTGATTTAGCTACAGAAGGAGAAAGCTTATGAAATTTTTTAGAAAACAAAAGAAAAAACAGCTAACTCAACAAGAAATTGATAGAGTCAGCCTGGGATATGAAACTAGTCAATATTACTTTTGGCTCCAATACAGCCACTAATCCTCGTAAATATAGAATAGGAGAATAACAATGTCATTACTCGATGTGCAACACGTGAAGAAAATTTACAAAACTCGTTTCCAAGGTAGCCAAGTGGAAGCGTTGAAGGATATTCATTTTACGGTCGAAGAAGGCGAATATGTCGCTATCATGGGGGAATCAGGGTCTGGGAAATCCACACTCTTAAATATCCTTGCTATGCTTGATAAGCCGACAGAAGGACGGGTTTATCTCAATCAGGTGGACATGTCTACTATTAAAAATAGTGAGGCTTCCAGTTTTCGAAGGGAGAAGTTAGGGTTCGTCTTTCAAGATTTTAACCTCCTGGATACCTTGTCTGTCAAGGATAATATCCTCCTGCCACTTGTCTTGTCTCGCCGTCCCATTACGGAGATGATGAAAAAATTAGTCCTCGTCTGCAATGAATTGGGAATTAATAGCTTGCAAGAAAAGTTCCCCTATGAAATTTCAGGAGGACAAAAACAACGGGTGGCTGTGGCACGTGCCATTATCACAGAGCCAGAGATTTTGCTGGCTGATGAACCGACAGGGGCACTAGATTCCAAGTCCTCTGCTGCACTTCTAGATGTCTTTGATGATATCAATAGTCGGGGGCAAACCATTCTGATGGTTACGCACTCGACAGCAGCAGCCAGTCGTGCCAAACGCGTTCTCTTTATTAAGGACGGAATTCTTTACAATCAAATCTTCCGAGGAGATAAGAGCGAGCGGCAGATGTTCCAAGAAATCGCAGATACCCTCACCATGATGGCAAGTGAGGTGAAGGGCCGTGATTAAGCTAACCAGTAAGCTAGCGGTGTCCAATCTCTTTAAAAACCGTAGACTCTATTATCCCTTTGCCCTAGCTAGTTGCCTGGCTGTGGCTCTGTCCTATCTGTTTATCTCCCTTACCCTCAATCCTCATTTGGAGAAAGTTGCGGGGGCTTCGAGCATTGCCTTTGCCCTTGGTTTGGGGATTGTGGTGGTGAGCATTGCAGAAGTTATTATTGTACTCTATGCCAATAGCTTTGTCATGAAGAATCGCTCAAAAGAGCTGGGGGTGTATGGCATGCTTGGGATGACCAAGTGGCACCTCTTTCTCATGACTGTACAAGAATTGATTTTCTTTGGGATAGGCACCTTTGTGCTCGGTCTAGGAATTGGTTTGCTCTTTGATAAGCTCATTTATGCCTTTCTTTTAAAGCTGATGAAGGTAAAAGTAGAGCTCATCTCGAGCTTTCAATGGCCGGTGCTCGTTATTGTCCTTATCATTTACATGCTCATTTTTGCTTTGCTCATTCTCATCAATGGCTGGCGTCTTGTGCGGTTCAATCCACTGCAACTTTCTAAGGAAACGGCTAGCGGGGAGAAAAAGGGGCGTTTTCTGGGGTTACAAGCCTTTCTTGGTGGGATTTCTCTTGCTCTTGGCTACTTTTTAGCCTTGAGTGTAAAAGACCCGGTAGCTGCTATTATGACTTTTTTTCTAGCAGTTCTAGCCGTGATTTTGGGGACGTATCTGCTCTTTAACGCAGGTATTACGCTCTTTTTGGCATTTCTCAAAAAACGCAAGCACTATTATTACCAGCCCAATAACATGATTTCGGTTTCCAACCTTATCTACCGCATGAAGAAAAATGCAGTCGGATTAGCGACCATTTCTATCCTGTCAACCATGGTGCTTGTGACCTTGACAGCAGGAATCAATATCTATGCTGGGAGTGACTTTTACCAAAAGGTGATGAATCCACGGGATTTTGCTGTCGCTGGTCAAGGAGCTGACCCTGCTCTTGTCACAGAAGCCTTGCGAGATTTTGCTAAAGAGCATGAGTTAACAATGACCAAGCAGGATGTCTATGAAAGTTATGTCTTGGGTGTCCGTTCACAGGAAGGCAATCAATTTGACGTTTTTCATAAAACGGAAGTGAATGTTTTGCCACAAGCTATTTTACTCCTTTTTTCGGCAGCAGATTATGAAAAGATGACAGGTGAAGAGCTGACCTTAAAAGAAAATGAAGCAGCTGTTTATTCTAAAAATATTCAACTCGACTCTAGTAAGCCCATTCGTTTTGCAAATCAGAACTTGGAAATCAAGGAACGTTTAAAGGATAACTTCATCGTGGGCAACATCCCTGATCAATATTCTGTCTTGGTTTCTAAAATCGTCTATCTCGTGGTCAATGATCCGAGCCAAGTTTTAAGCCCCGTTAGGGAAACAGCTCGTGTGAATCAAGAACTCTACGGAGGTTTCAATACAGATGCAAGTCGAGAAAGCCAGTTGGCCTTAACAGCAGCCTATGAAGAAAAAATCGATCAAATTAGTCAGGGATTAGCAGAAGGGTATCTGTATGGAAGTGTCAAGGCAGATGCTGTGGAGCAAATGAATGGCTTGATTGGAGGTATCTTCTTTATTGGGATTTTCCTATCCTTTGTCTTTATGCTAGGAACGGTGCTGGTCATCTATTACAAGCAGATCTCTGAAGGTTTTGAGGATCGCGACCGCTTTGTTATCTTGCAAAAGGTCGGTTTGGATGAAGGGCAAATCAAGCAGACCATTCGCAAACAAGTCTTGACCGTCTTTTTCCTCCCGCTTATCTTTGCCTTTGTGCACTTGGCTTTTGCCTATCACATCATCAGTCTGATTTTACAAGTCTTGGGTGTCTTGAATAGTAGTTTGATGCTGATGGTAACACTGGGCATCTGTGGTCTATTCTTTCTTCTCTATCTGTTTGTCTTTCTCATTACCTCAAAAAGTTACCATAAGATTGTAGCCTTGTGAGAAAAAAGCTGAGTTAAACGCATTCAATAGAAAAACGCATAAATCAACCCTTCTTAATCATTGATTTTATGCGTTTTTTATGTGAAGCGGAAATCTACTTTACCTATTCTATATAGGTTGTCATCGTTTTTTATCCCAAGCTAGTAGCTGTTCTTTCAATTCATCATAGGTACATGAGTTTGTTTTGTCACTTGTATCATATATTTCTTCACCAATCCTTGCAACAATGCCTTCGTCTCCAAGGGAGGAGAAAGCAAGAACAGGAACTTTGTTTGGCTCGTGTTCTCCTAAGGTGACAAATCGCTGTCCATCTCGTGGGAAATACTCCAAGTTCAAGATTTCTTGGACAGAAGCACCAGTTTCCTCACAAAAAATAGTAAACTCTCTGACTGTTTGATTGGGAATGTTTTGAACGTGACTATAGCTAGTTTTGGGGTGGTTGACTTGCACATCACTACTCAGATTCAGTGGCTGGATAGCAAGGAAACAAGCAAGCACTCCAAGTAGAAAAATACTAAATGTAATATATTTTTTCATTGTGCTCACCTTTTCTGTTTGAAAATCATTCTGTATTTGTGTAAACATAGAATGAGGGAGTAGATAAAAATTACAAAATATAGTTTCCGACTTTCTTCCTTTCTATCATAATTTTTATCTTAGTTTAATTATACAATAGTTCATATAAAAAATCATCATATTGTTCTAACAAAAACTAGGAATTGCAGATTTTAGTTCAGTGTGGTAAAACGTTTTCTTTTTCAAACTACTTACGCGAAAGCTGGAAATATGGTAGAATAGCAGGACTTTGATTAGAAAGGAGAGGACAATGCCGAAAACGAAAAAAGAATCTTTTGTATTTACCTTCTTGATGTGTAGTATCATGGTCTTTGGAATGAGCATTTGGAACTTGGTCTTGGTTGGGCAGTTCTCTTGGGGGCATGTGTTTGCTGGCTTCTTACCGGCTTTTATTTTGGCTTTTTGCTTGGATGTCTTCTTGGTGGGACCGATTGCAAAGACCATAGCCTTTCGCCTACTGCACCATTTGCCCCAACCAGTCAAAATCTGGCAGAAAATCCTTGTGATTTCTGGAACGATGGCCTTGTTTATGGTGACCTTTATGTCCCTTTATGGCTTATGGATGAATGGAGTTGGTCTGAGTTTAGCAAGTTATGCCAGGGCTTTTTTGAGCAATGTAGTGATGGCTCTACCGTTGAATTTTCTCCTAGCAGGACCGCTCGCACGCCTCCTTCTTGAAAAGCTACTTCCGTATCTTTAGAGACCCCCTCCACACAAGAGCAGGGTAATGGGAAAGGCAAAAATCAAGCACAGGCTGAGAATTGCATAGCCCCATTTTCGAAAAAGAATGGATAGGATGAGGGAAATGAGCCCCATGGCTGGCAGGAGTTGGAACACTAAAAATCCACCCCAACGAAAGGCTCCCTGATAATGAGGAATGAGATGGGTTGGTTCAAAGAAAAATCCACCTATCCAGAGGAAAAAGCCGAGGTAAATCAAATAGTGAAATCGTTGTTTAAGAAACTGTAATAAAGTCATCAGGACCTCCAATCATAGGAGTGAGAAAGAAATCGAGGTTTTCAAAAATAAGCCTCGTTTTTTTCTAGGTTTGGAGAAGAAAGGCTCGATTTGAGCTTCACGGTTGACAAGAGAAACAACTGTTAGCATACTCCTCTTCTTCCAAAATAGCGAAAACGTTTTCTAATTCTATGGTGGCATATTTTTGGACTTCCTTCAAATATTTATGCAAGAAAAGGACATCTGACTGGTTTTCAAATCGGTTAAACTATGGTAAAATGGTGTATCAACAAAGGAGAAAGATATGCACATTTTTAGAAAAAAAGATGTCAGCCAAGACCGAACGGATATGAAGCGGCATCTCAAGATTTATGATTTGATTGTACTGGGGATTGGTGCCATGGTGGGGACAGGGATTTTCACCATTACAGGGATTGGAGCGGCTCAGTATGCAGGCCCAGCTCTCATTATCTCGATTATTATTTCAGCTTTGTGTGTCAGCATTTCAGCCTTGTTTTTTGCTGAATTTGCCTCACGTATCCCTGCGACGGGTGGGGCCTATTCCTACCTCTACGCTGTTTTAGGGGAGTTTCCAGCTTGGCTGGCTGGTTGGCTGACGATGATGGAGTTTATGACGGCTGTCTCTGGTGTGGCTTCTGGTTGGGCAGCTTATTTAAAGGGGCTCTTGGGAAATTTCGGAGTGAGCTTGCCTACGGCACTGAACGGCACCTTTAATCCTCAAGCAGGGACTTATGTGGATTTGTTGCCAATTGTTGTGGTGGCTCTGGTGACAGGTGTGGTATTGCTAAATTCCAAGGCAGCGTTGCGTTTTAATTCTGTTTTGGTATTGTTTAAATTTTCAGCTCTTGCCCTCTTTATCATTGCTGGTTTCTTTTTCATCAAGCCTGAGAATTGGTCTGATTTTGCACCCTTTGGCTTTGGACAAATCTATGGAGGCAAGACCGGAATTATGGCAGGTGCCTCGATTATGTTTTTTGCCTTTTTAGGCTTTGAATCGATTTCTATGGCTGTGGATGAGGTCAAAGACCCTCAAAAGAATATTCCAAAAGGAATTGTTCTCTCGCTTAGTATCGTGACAATCTTGTATGCCTTGGTGACCTTGGTCTTGACAGGGATTGTTCATTACAGCCAATTAAATGTGCCGGATGCTGTGGCGTTTGCTCTTCGGAGTGCAGGCCTTGACTGGGCAGCCAATTATATTTCGGTTGTCGCTGTTTTGACTTTGATTACAGTTTGCATTTCCATGAGCTATGCCCTTTCTAGGATGATTTACAGTGTGGCTCGTGATGGTCTCTTACCTCGTTCTTTTGAACAATTAACCAAGACCAGCAAGGTTCCAAAGAATGCAACGATTTTGGTAGGGGTAGTTTCTGCCATTTGTGCAGGGATTTTCCCACTAGCAAGTATTGCGTCCTTTCTGAACATTTGTACGCTGGCTTATCTCATTATGCTGGCCTATGCGATCATCAAGCTCCGTAAGGATCAGGGAGAGCCTAAAGAAGGGCAATTCCGTACCCCTTTGGTTCCGTTTTTGCCGATTTTGTCTATTGTTATCTGCCTCTCGTTCATGACCCAATACAGTGCCGATACGTGGATTGCTTTTGGACTTGCCCTGATTATCGGAACGCTGATTTATGCCTTTTATGGCTACCAGCATTCAGAAGTCAATCGTGAAAATCAATCATGATGGTGAAAAAAATTTAGCTGATAGGTTAGATTGATTAGGTGCTTAGTGATGGATTTTTTAGAAAAAAATGGTTAAAAAGTTGGAGTGTTTGCCCAGCTTTTTTTCTTACAGAATTGTAAGAAATCCTTAGAAAATGTAAGCTCAAGTTATGGAGTGCCTTTTCTTTTTGAGGTATACTCAAAGAAAAGGAGGTGGCACCATGAAAAAAGGATGTGTCGGCTGTTTGACGGTGGTGGCAATGGTATGTTTGGCCTTGATTGGGCTCTTTTTCTACCTAGCTCCTCGTTATGGGGTGACGATTGTGCGTCCAAGTCCTGTGCAGTATGCAGAGAGTGCCCTGTATCGGATGCATTTTGGCTTATATGCGGATGAAGAGTTTCATAAAGCCGAGGAGACTGTACGGGGACAATGGAGCCAAATGAAGCGATATGAAGATACTTATCCCTTGCTGAAAGACTTGGCACAAAAAGCTGGGGGCAAGCATTCTCACTTTTACACGCCAGAAGAAGTTAAGGTTCTCCGAAAAAGGAAGAGTGAGTTGCCGGAAGTGCGAAGAGAAGGTGAATTTCTTTTGCTAACCTTGCCTTCCTTTTCAGGAAATGAAAAGCAAGCGGCTGCTTATATAGATAAGATTGCAGGAGTCATCGCCCAAGATGTGAAGGGGATCATTGTGGATGTCCGTCACAATAGTGGCGGCAGGTTGGATGCGATGGCAGCGGGATTTGACGTTTGGCTGAGAGACAAGACGCTGTTTGAGATTGTTTATAGTGAGCAGCAGTCCTCGAAAGTAAGTTTGGAAAATCTTAGAGAGATAAAGGGAACGACCAAAAACAGGAAGGAAGTTCCGATTGCTATATTGATGAGTGCTGAGACGGCGAGTTCTGCGGAAATCTTGATACTTGCCTTGCAGCAACTGCCTCAAGTGAGGACTTTTGGCCAAGCCACTGCAGGCTACACGACTTCTAACATGTCTTATCCCATGTATGATGGGGCGGAGCTTGTCCTAAGCACAGGGCGAATTAAGGATAGTACAGGGCGGATCTATGAAAATCATCCTCTAGAGCCGGACGTGGAAACCCAGTCCCCCTTAGAGGATGCTAAACAATGGCTGCAAGAAGTAGCAGGCAACTAAATCTATCTGACAGTGGTTTGAAAGCGATAGTTGTCCATTTTTTTCTTTAGCAGTCAGTCGTCACACGAGGATGAGAAGGGTGGGTCTTTTCCTCGTTTTTTCTTGCTACAAAAATGCTCGCTTCTATGCTATAATAAAGACTGGAGGTGAGTTCATGATTCGACCAGCACAGGAACGAGATGGCAAAGCAATTTGCCTCCTCAACGCTGATAGTTTAGGATATGATTTTCCGCTGGAAGCTACGCAGAAGCGGTTAAGGGACTTACTCTTACGTGAGGAGCATATCATTCTTGTCTGTGAAGAGGAGGGAGAAGTTGTGGGCTACGCTCATGCTACTGCCTATGACTGTCTGTATGTTGAGCCTTTGCTGAATTTACTCGCTTTGGCAGTCAAAAAAGAAGCGCGCGGGAAAGGTCATGCACGTGCTTTGATAGAAGGTATCAAAACGATAGGCAAAAAGGCAGGCTATCATGGCTTACGGATTAATTCTGGTATCATGCGAGAAGGAGCTCACGAATGTTACCGCAGACTTGGTTGTGAAGAAAAAGCAGACCAAAAACGATTTTTCTTACGATGGGAGAGAGCAGATGAAGATTGAGCTATTAAGCCAAGAGCATGCTATGGAAATTGCGAACCACTGGCACTATCCAGCTCCGTATGATTTTTATGATTTAGAAAATGATCTAGAAGATTATCAGGAGATGGTGAACTCGGATTTACGAGGAGACAACTATTACCAAGTGCTGAGAGATGGCAAGCTTTATGGCTATTTTACAGTCAATACAGATGGAGCGGTTCTTGAGTTGGGTCTAGGAATGAAACCTGAGTATTGTGGCAAGGGAGAGGGAAAAGCCTTTATGCAGGTGATTTTGGACTACTGTTCTATCCACATACCAAGCAAGGTTGTGTCTCTTTCAGTGGCGGATTTTAATGCTCGTGCTCAGCAACTCTATCTGAATATGGGCTTTGAATTTGTCCAGCGAGTACCGATGGAAAGCAACGGCGGTATTCATCTTTTTGTCAAGATGAAAAAGGAACTGGAGTAAGGGAAGTTTGCTAGAAATGGGCGCGTGAAATTCATTTCAGTAGATAGATTATAAAAATTCCAAAAGATAAAGGAGTTATCCAGTAACTTCTAATCAAAAATAGAAAAGAAGGTTGTGAAAACCTTTTGAAATCAAGGTTTATAGCCACTAAAGGAGAAAAAATATGACATTTGAAGACATTTTACCGGGACTAAAAGCTAAGAAGAAATACGTCCGTACAGGCTGGGGCGGGGCTGAAAACTATGTCCAACTCTTTGACACGATTGAGCAAAATGGTGTAGCACTTGAAGTAACGCCCTACTTTTTAATCAATGTGTCAGGCGAGGGTGAGGGTTTTTCTATGTGGAGCCCGACACCGTGTGATGTCTTAGCGACAGACTGGGTGGAAGTCCATGACTAAGAAAGTCCTTGTAACAGGGGTCTCCTCAGGCATTGGACGGGCTCAGGCTCAGCTGTTTTTGGAGCATGGCTATGAGGTCTATGGTGTCGATAAGGGAGAAAAACCCTTATTAGTCGGTGCCTTTCATTTTCTAAAACTTGATTTACGGGATAACTTAGTGCCGCTTTTTGACTGGCTACCAGAAGTGGATATTCTCTGCAATACCGCTGGGAAATTGGATGCTTACAAGGCACTTTTAGATACGAGTGAGGAAGAAATCGAGGACATCTTAGCTATTAATCTGCTTGCGACCATGCGGATTACCCGTTTTTATTTGACAAAGATGCTGGAAAAAAAGGCAGGTATCATTATCAACATGTGCTCGATTGCTAGTTTCCTAGCAGGTGGCGGTGGTGCAGCCTATACGACTAGTAAGCATGCCCTTGCAGGTTTTACCAAGCAGTTAGCACTCGACTACGCAGACAAGGGTATTCAGGTCTTTGGCTTAGCACCAGGTGCGATCAAGACAGCCATGACGGCTAGTGACTTTGAAGAAGGAGGCCTCGCAGATTGGGTTGCGGCTGAAACGCCGATTAAGCGTTGGCTAGAGCCAGAAGAAATTGCTGAAGTCACCCTCTTTTTGGCCAGCGGAAAAGCTAGTGGTATGCAGGGGGAAATCCTCAAGATTGACGGTGGCTGGAGCTTAAAATAAATCAACTGGGAAAGACAAAAAAGTGACAGGATGATGTTTTGAGTAACGGCAAACCAGGGAGATTCTATGGGCAATCGATGAGCCAAAAGCAGTCATTCAAATCGTGTACGGCATGATTGAGCATATCGAGCGAGACGATGCTTCTGCTTGTTTTTCAATCAAGCAGGTTATGCAGTGGTCGGTCACGACCATGTGGGATAAGGAAGAAGTCATGCAAGGCATCGTGAGTTGGCTAAATGGAGTGATAGAAACATGAAAGAACACGCAGTAAGAACAATTCCTGCCTTTCAATCTTGGCAGAAAAATATGGTTCACTATGGACTAGCGTCAGGGGTGGGGAGATTGTTTTCGGATGATAGTGAACGGAGCTTTCTATATGATTTGGGAAATTTCCTTTTTCTAGCAGGCGAAAGTAATAAAACTCTTTGGACTACTTACTGAGACACGTATGACTTGATGCATAAGATTATCATTTCTGAGGAAGCAGATTGGCAGGAGATGTTCCAAGAGGAAACGAGCGTGAAGTGTTTTACTCGCTATGCTTTTCAGGCTCAAGCGGATGTTGATGTGAAGCACCTAGCCCAGCTTATCCAAGCTCTTCCTCAGCAAGCAGAGATACAGGCGATTGATTCCGAGATTTTCAAGCGTCTGCAAGATGAGGTTTGGTCTGAGGATTTAAAAGGTGCTTGGCAGACCTTTTCAGACTTTCAAGCTGCAGGTGGATATGGCTTCGTGGTGATAGGTCAGGAACGTGTCTGTGCAGGGATTTCGACTGGCTTGGTCTATCAAGGAGCGATTGAAATTGAGATTGCAACGGCTCCTAATCATCGACGACAAGGGTATGCTCGTAGTTTAGCAGCGCAGATGATGTTGGAATCTTGTCGAAGAGGAGTATTGCCCTTGTGGGATGCACATAATGAGGCCTCGAAAAATTTAGCAGAACAGCTTGGCTATCGCTTTCTCTTTGAGTATAAGGCCTATGAAAAAGATAGATGACGAATATAGAATAGATCCATGCGATTAGATAAGTGTTTAGAAAAGGCGGGCTTGGGTTCGCGTAAGCAGATTAAAACTTTGCTCAAAAGTCGGCAGGTGACGGTGGATGGCATGTTTGCTACGACTGGTAGTCAAATTGTGGACCCTGGTTTGCAGGTCATAGAGGTGGGTGGGGAAAAGGTGGGGCTTGAGTCAGCTGTTTATTACCTACTCCATAAACCCGCTGGGGTCGTCTCTGCCGTATCAGATGCCACACACCAGACGGTGATTGACCTCATTGCAGAAAAAGACAGACGAGCGGGACTCTATCCAATTGGTCGATTGGACAGGGATACAGAAGGGTTGTTGCTCATTACCAATAATGGCCCCTTGGGCTTTCGGATGCTCCACCCCAAGTACCATGTGGACAAGGTCTATGAGGTGGAGGTGAATGGCTTTTTATCTCCTGATGCGGTAACCTTTTTCAAAAATGGGGTAGAATTTTTAGATGGAACGGTTTGCCAACCTGCGATTCTAGAGATTTTGTCAGCAGATATTTCCTTTAGTCGTGCAAGAATTCGGATTTCAGAAGGAAAATTTCATCAGGTCAAAAAGATGTTTTTAGCCTACGGAGTCAAGGTGACCGCCCTTAAACGCATAGGCTTTGGTCATTTTGTCTTAGAGGAGGAGCTCCCAGTGGGAGCTTATCGTACCTTGACTGAACAGGAAAAGCAGTATATCGTAGAGCATTTTATGAAACATAAGGAGAAATAAATGATGACAGCAGAAGAAATGTGGGCGGCTTACCGCCTTCTCAATCCTCAGATTGGAGAGGATATCGATGCTTGGCAGTTTGGAGTTGAGCCAGATTTACTGGCTGATTTGGTCCTGCGAGGGGAGAAAACTGCAACAGCTTCAGCCTACGAACTCTATGAATTAGATGCAGAGCCACTTCCTCAAGTTGGTGAACTGGATGTGATTTTAAATGCAGACAATCAAGCAGTTTGCATCATCAAGATTTGTAAAGTCAGCATTGTACCGTTTGAAGAAGTAAGTGAGGCGCATGCCTTTAAAGAAGGAGAAGGCGACAAGTCCTTGGCCTATTGGCGTAAGGTACATGAAGCATTTTTCCGTCCTTATTTTGAGGAAGTTGGGTTGACGTTCACAGAAAAAACCCCACTTGTCTTAGAGGAGTTTGAAGTTGTTTATCCCTTGAAACATGAATAGTAGTTCTTTATCAATGATAGCTGGTCGCTGTAAAACCAGATTTTGGAGAGGAATAAAAGATTTCCTCTTTTTTATATATAATGTAATAAGAATTCATTATTTGAAGTTTTCATCTTTCGAAATCCAAATGCGCATTCTTATAATGTTATAGGAAGCGTGTCGTTTTTATAAGAAATTCAAAGAAGCCTTATCTTAACGATTATTGGATTTTTGAACTTCTGCTTGTAGGTTGATTGAAGGAAAGATTCTGAAAATTTGCTAGATAGTGAGTGGAAAATTATACGATAGATGTGATATAATAAAGGGAATACCCTAAAAGGATGAGACAGATGAACTTAGAAGATTTAAAGAAACGCCAAGAGAAGATTCGGAATTTCTCGATTATTGCCCATATTGACCATGGGAAGTCGACCTTGGCAGATCGGATTTTAGAAAAAACAGAGACCGTTTCCAGCCGTGAAATGCAGGCCCAGTTGCTGGATAGCATGGACTTGGAGCGTGAGCGTGGGATTACCATCAAACTCAACGCTATTGAGCTCAACTATACTGCAAAAGACGGGGAAACCTACATTTTTCACCTGATTGACACCCCGGGACACGTCGATTTTACCTATGAAGTATCGCGGTCGCTAGCTGCCTGTGAAGGTGCGATTTTGGTCGTTGATGCGGCGCAGGGAATCGAAGCCCAGACGCTTGCGAATGTCTATCTAGCCCTTGATAATGATTTGGAAATCCTACCGATTATCAATAAAATTGACTTGCCAGCGGCAGATCCAGAACGGGTTCGTCAAGAAATCGAAGATGTGATTGGTCTAGATGCGAGTGAGGCAGTGCCGACGTCAGCCAAGGCAGGAATCGGAATTGAAGAGATTTTAGAGCAAATTGTAGAAAAAGTCCCTGCTCCGTCAGGAGATGTGACAGCACCTCTCAAAGCCTTGATTTTTGACTCAGTCTATGATGCCTACCGTGGGGTTATCCTGCAAGTGCGGGTCATGGACGGCGTGGTTAAGCCTGGGGACACCATTCAGATGATGAGCAATGGCAAGACCTTTGATGTGACAGAGGTCGGAATTTTCACTCCTAAAGCTGTCGGTCGCGATTACCTTGCAACAGGAGATGTTGGCTATATTGCAGCCTCAATCAAGACCGTTGCTGACACCCGTGTCGGTGATACTGTCACCCTAGCGACCAATCCAGCGGATGCCCCACTTGAAGGCTATAAGCAGATGAATCCCATGGTCTTTGCAGGGATTTATCCGATTGATTCCAACAAATACAATGACCTGCGTGAGGCGCTTGAAAAATTACAGCTCAACGATGCCAGCTTGCAGTTCGAACCAGAAACCTCTCAGGCACTTGGATTTGGTTTCCGATGCGGATTTTTGGGCTTACTCCACATGGATGTCATTCAAGAACGGATTGAGCGAGAATTTAATATTGACTTGATTATGACAGCACCATCCGTAGTGTACCATGTCAATATGACAGACGGTGAGACCATTGAAGTTTCCAATCCATCTGAATTTCCAGATCCAACTAAGATTGATAGTATCGAAGAGCCATATGTCAAGGCCCAAATCATGGTACCGCAGGAATATGTCGGAGCTGTTATGGAATTGGCACAGCGTAAGCGTGGCGATTTTGTGACCATGGATTATATTGATGATAACCGTGTCAATGTCATTTATCAAATTCCGCTTGCCGAAATTGTCTTTGATTTCTTTGACAAATTAAAATCCTCAACGCGTGGTTATGCAAGTTTTGACTACGAAATTTCAGAATATCGTCCATCGAAATTGGTGAAAATGGATATTCTCCTGAATGGTGATAAGGTCGATGCCCTCAGCTTTATCGTCCACAAAGAATTTGCCTATGAACGTGGAAAATTGATTGTCGATAAGCTCAAGAAGATCATTCCACGCCAGCAATTTGAAGTCCCAATTCAAGCCGCTATCGGACAAAAAATCGTTGCACGGAGTGACATCAAAGCCCTCCGTAAAAACGTCTTGGCCAAATGTTACGGAGGAGACGTCTCACGAAAACGCAAACTCCTTGAAAAACAAAAAGCCGGGAAAAAACGCATGAAAGCCATCGGAAGCGTCGAAGTCCCACAAGAAGCCTTCCTAAGCGTCTTGAGCATGGATGATGAATAATGGGAGCGGGACAAAAATCGTGATTTCGTAGAAATCGATTTTGTCGTCCCACCCCCGCAAGGTTGATTAGGTTTGTAGAATGTTGATTTATCAACGTTCTACAAACCAGACAACTACTGCGTCAAACTGTTAAAGCTACAAAAATAATGGAGGCAAGGACTTTTGTCTCAGCCTCATCCCGAGCTCGAAAATAAAAGTGCGAGGCAAGTCTGGCGTGCTATTTTATCCCGAGCTAAGAAACCCGAAAGCACGGTAAGTCCGGTAGCCTGTTTATCCGAGTTCGAAAATAAGAGAGCGAGGCAAGTCAAGTAGCCTGTTTATCCTAAGCTCGAAAATAAGAGAGTGAAGTCACGCCAGGGGGCTGTTTTATCCTCGCTCTCAAAAATAGGAAAGCGATGTTCAGTCCAGTCGAGCATGTTTCCTTAAGTGCAAGCGTAGGGTTCTAAACCTAGAAGTAGAAACGTGAGGTAGGAATAGTGACCCAATCTAAACAAGGTCAAATGAAGGGCTCAGAGTAGTGTTCCATTTTTATTGAAATAGGTTTTGACCCAGATAATCATCTCTTAGGATTTGGAATCAGCACAGAACTGAAATTTGAAGATAGAGAAGTCCGAAAAAGAGGTCTCGTCGCAATGAGCGTATGGCAAGACCTCTATTTGCGTTTGTGGATAGGAAAGCAGGTGCATATTTTATCGATAAAAGAAGGTTACAAGTGTCAGATAAAAACCAGAAAAAATGTGAAGTTTGTGCTAGGGATAAAAGGGAAGCCTTAAACGAGATTGGGAGTGGGAAAGGACTAAAAACCATTGAAAGAATTTGGTTTTAAGATTCCATAGTTCCCCCTTCGCCCAGTTGATTAGACTGTTTTTAGAGTTTTACAAGCGAAGGTTAGATGGATTAATTACCATGTTAGTCTATTGTTGAAAATTTTAAGAACCTGTATTCGCAATATCATGATGCCTTTAAAAGACGACCAATATGTGATCATTTCATAAAGGTGGCTTTTGATGATACTGATTTTTTAGTATCTTAGGAAGCCGAATTGTGAAATGATCACAAAATCGTCTTGTTTTTAAGTTCCTGTGATGGTGTAAATACAGATTTTAATAAGTAAAGCTAAACTTGAACTTAACCTTAAATAGAAGTGGAGGAAAGAAATGATTAGAGAAGCGAAAGTGACGGATATTCCTATTATGTTGAACTTGCTGGAGCAGATTTTACAGGTTCATCATGCGGTACGACCGGACTTGTTTCAAAAAACGGGACGGAAGTTTCAAGAGCAAGATTTGCTAGAGATGCTGGAGAATCCGAACCATTTAATTTTTGTGTATGAAGATGAGCAAGGGGAGGTCTTGGGTCATTTATTTTGTCAGCTAAAAAAGGCTGATTCAAAGGTTTTGGTACCAGTTCAAACCCTGTTTATTGAGGATTTGTGTGTGGCTGAGCATGCGCGTGGACAAAAGATTGGTCAAAAACTCTATCAATTTGCCGAGGAATTGGCTCGTGAAAATGGCTGCTATAATCTCACGCTGAGTGTGTGGAATGACAATGGAGGGGCACTGCGCTTTTATGAACAGTTAGGGCTCACCTCTCAATCCACCATCATGGAGAAAATATTGTAGGCTGAAAGGGAGCAAAGAACGTATTTTAGAACTTTTTTTGAGGTTTCAAGAAGGTGCTAGACTATTCCAAAAGCAAGTCGCTAAAGAATTTGGTAGGGGTGAAAAAACCATTCAGAGAGATATTGCCTTTCTCAGTGATTTCTAAAGTATCAGCCGAGTATGGATGTCGAACAGGTGTATGCTCCTAGGGATTACTGCCGTTATTTACAAGGACATTCTTGATTTTATACAAAGAATATCTTAGTGATTTCGAAGATTTTATTGGAAAATCGGAGGTTTCACAGTTTAGTAGCAGAATTTAAGACCAGCTTAGATAAGATGAAAAAATGGTATGAAAAAGATTGACATGAACTTGATCATATACGTTTGCTACATTCGAAGTAGATATGAAAGATCAGGGTGGGAGTTTCCGCCCTCCCTGCTACGGAGAAATTAGGAAAATTTGATAATTCATTGTACATGCATCCAGTCAAGAACTTGTAAAGCAATTGCCATCAAGTGATTGGAAATTTCTGGGGCAATCTGTTGATGTCTATTTACTAGACGATGCTGAGAAAGGCTTTGTAGATGCTCAAGCTATGGAAGGTTTATTTCCTCTCATGAAACATTTCCATGATTGTGGCAGACAAATGGTCTCAATCAGTCGGTGGGCAATAAAGGATTTGGAAGAGTTAGACGGAAAGTGACGGGAAGTGTGAAGAACTTGCTCTTATTAGGTGATTGATGAGAAGGAAATGGTGAACTTCTTTGTCCGAAAAATTTTAAAAAAACTATAGAGAGAAAGACGAATATTTGGTTTAAAAAAGCTGTTAAAACGAGGAAAAATTCGCTATAATAGGGTGGAAAAACAAATCAGAAGGTAAGGATATGGTCCAAGTACAGATAGACATTGAGCATTATAAGCAATTAGCCCAGCAAAAGCAGGGTGAGCACCGTAAATTTTTAGCTGGCTTAAAGAAAAAAGCGCCCAAGGATTTGGACAAGATTGTGCAACAAGTCCATCAAGAGGTTTTTGAGGAGATTGACTGTACAGCCTGTGCCAACTGCTGCAAGAGTTTGGGGCCGCTCTTTACGGAGGCGGATATTACCCGCATTGCCAAGCATTTTCGGATGAAACTACCTGTCTTTGAAGATCTCTATCTCAAGGTCGATGAGGATGGGGATAAGGTTTTTCAAGCCATGCCTTGTCCATTTTTAGGAGAGGACAATCTGTGCAGCATTTACGATGTTCGCCCCAAGGCTTGTCGTGAATTTCCCCATACAGACCGCAAAAAAATCTACCAAATCAACCATTTGACCATCAAAAATACCCTGACCTGCCCTGCTGCTTATCTCTTTGTGGAGAAATTGAAGGAGCGGTTGTGAGAAGAAAAGTCCTATTCTTTAATTACAAATTAAATGACATAAGAAATGGATTAAAAGCTCTTGAAATCGCTTGGTTTCAAGAGCTTTTATAGTAGATTGAGAAAGGAAATAGGACAAGGCAAGGAGCGGCAGATAAAACTAGCGTTCATCAAAGTGGCTTAACGATGTCCTAACCTTTATTCAAGTCACTATAAATAGTGATAGAATGACGAGTGTCAGCCATTCGAGTAGAAAATACGGCTAAAGTTTGATACAATAGGCCTATACTCGTCATAAGAATAGCCTTCGTGTTGGAGAGTAATACTCCTCAAAAATCAAAATCTGACATCGTTATCCTTGCGTTTTTTAGTACATAAGCTACGCTAGTTTTATCGAACACCTCCCACAATTCTCGATTGCAAGGTGCGAGCTGCGCTCGTTTTATTTCCAGCTTCCACAATTCTCAATTGTGGAAGCTAGTCAGATGTTGATGGTTATAGAGTATCAGAAAGAAATAGATAAAGAGGAAGAATAGATGAAAAAAGTTTTCAAAGGAGTAACATTTGGTTTTTGTGTAGCAATGCTTTTAGGCTTGAGTGCTTGTTCGCAGGCACAAAAAACAGCAGAATCACCAGTTACCAAAGAAACAACCGCAAGCAGTTCGCAGCAAGAAATGCCACAATGGGTAGCGACCTATACAAACTTAGCTAGTCGGACCAGTGTCGAAGATGTGCAGGCTTTGTTATCGACTCATTTGAATAAGGACAGTGTGGATGCTTTCTTTAAGCTTGTGAATGACTACAACGAAATTGTCGTTTCTGCAGGTTTACAAGGTGATTTTGCTCCTTTTAGTAAAACAGAGTATGACGTTGAAAAAATCAGCAACCTATGGACCGCAAAGCACAGTGATTTTGTGGGAACCAACTGTCGGATCAATAGCTATGTGCTGTTGAAAAACAAGATGGACATTCCCCCAATTGAAAAAGATGATGCGTTGCTGTTTATAGACAATGATGCAATTGAAAGCGGAAAGCTCTTTGACACAGAAGATAAAGAAGCCTTTAATCGATTGTTCTCAAGAGTGAAGACAGAATCAACGACGGATGTAAAGGTTCATGCGAAAAAAATGGAAAACTTCCTTTCACAATTCAAGTTTGACGACAAGGCAAGAATGCTTTCTGTCGTTTTGCACGATAACTTGGATGGAGAAGCACTCTTTATTGGTCATGTCGGTGTGTTGGTACCAACAGATGCGGGCTTCTTATTTGTAGAAAAGCTATCCTTTGAGGAACCCTATCAAGCGATTAAATTCGAGACAAAGGAAGATTGCTACCAGTATCTATTGACAAAATATGCAGATTATACTGGAGAAGGATTGGCAAAACCATTTATTATGGACAACAACAAATGGGTACAATAATTTACTCATAAATAAAAAAACAGGAGTTCAAGTGTGATTGCCCCTAAAAGTTAGAGTCAAAATCTAACGCTTGGGGTGTAGTTCATTCAGTGAACTCTTGTTTTTTATACTTCTTTTGAAACGGCTTCTTGTACTGTTCTGACAAATCGCTGTAGGACAAAGAAATCTACATGGCATAAAAAGGAAAAGCTAATCAGAATAGGACGATTGTCACGAACAGCTTTTTTCACTTGTCTTATTTTATGATATAATGAGAACTAAGAACACGATAAAGAAAGGAGCGATGATGGCACAGATTGATATTAGTGAAGAAGGCTTAGCGAAAGAGTCTAAGGAATTGCTGTCGGTACTGCTAAAGGACAGGACAACCAACAAGTCGATTGTCTGGGCGACACACTCCTATGAATTTTTGGGTAGAGGATTTGGTGTGGCAGATAGCATGACACCGAAAAGGATTACAGGAGGCTATGCTAATCTCATCCAACCACGATCAGAGAAGTCAAAGGCAGAGCAAAAAGACCGCACGAAAGTACGTGCAGAAGTCTTTACCCCGACTTGGTTAGTGAAGATGCAAAACGGGTACGTAGAAGACGAGCTGGTTGGAACAACTCTTGAAGAGTATGTCGATACCAAATGGTTAGAAATTACCTGTGGTGAAGCACCTTACATGGTCAGCCGTTATGATGCAGTGACTGGAGAAGAAGTCCCCTTAGAAGAGCGTGTGGGCTTTTTAGACAGAAAGCTTCAGCGGATTAGCCGTGAGGTATCTGATGAAGCTGCGTTTTTCCAACTAGCCCTGCGTGCCTATCAGGCTTCCTACGGCTATGAGTATCAGGGGGATTCTCTCTTATTAGCGCGTGAAAATTTACTAGCAAGTTTTGACGATTACTATGTAGCGAAGTTTCACCATGCGCCAACTCTCGCTCAAAAAACAGAGATTGCCACGATTATTTCCTATAATGTATTCCAGATGGACGGTTTGGAGCAGACAACGCCTTTTTCTGCAACAGCACCAAGAGCTGTTCAGCTAGATCTCTTTGAAGAAATAGCAGAGCTCGATCCCTTACCCATACCTAAAGAAACAAAAATCAAAGATTGGAAAACAGGAAAAATGATAGGTTTTCAGCGCCTATCTAGCGAGGAATTAACAATGAAATTTGATGTTGTAATTGGCAATCCACCGTATCAGGAGGAAGGCGGGGCAAGAGACGAACCGATTTACCACTATTTTATGGATGAATCTTATAAGTTGGCTAAAAAATCTTGCTTAATTACTCCAGCACGTTTTCTTTTTAATGCAGGGCAAACACCGAAGCCATGGATGAAGAAAATGCTTTCTGATAAACATCTAAAAGTGTTGTCATATAAACAAAAGAGCAATAAAGTCTTTCCAGATACAGATATAAAAGGTGGCGTTGCGATTACTTATCGTGACGAGACAAAAAACTTTGGAGAAATAGGTGTCTTTACTCATTTCGAAGAATTGAATCAGATTGTTAAAAAAGTAATGACAGTCTCTGGATTTTCCCCTTTTTCAGATATTGTCTATCCACAAGGTATATATAAATTTTCAAAAAAACTGTTTGAGGACTTTCCTCAAGCATTGGAATTACAAGGAAAAGGAACAAAAAGTAAGATTGTTTCTAAGTCATTGACAGCACTGGATTTTGTATTTTCAGATAGTCCTGAAACTGGCAAAGTGAAATTACTTGGAAGAATTGGTACAGATAGAGTCTATAAATATATTGATGTTAGGTATATAGATTTTCCAGAAACGTTTGAGAATTATAATGTTTTTGTTCCTGAAGCAAATGGAAGCGGTGCCTTAGGTGAAGTGTTATCTACACCCCTAATCGGGGAACCCCTAATCGGGCATACAGATACTTTCTTATCTATTGGTAATTTCAAATCAGAATTTGAGGCAAATTCTTGTCTAAAATATGTAAAAACTCGTTTTGTAAGAGTTCTGTTAGGCGTTCTAAAAATCACTCAACATAATTCACGAAACACTTGGGCAAAAGTCCCTCTCCAAGACTTTACGGTCAATTCGGACATTGATTGGTCACAATCAGTGGCAGATATTGACCGACAATTATATCGAAAATATAAGCTTTCACCAGAAGAAATCGCCTTCATCGAGACGAAAGTAAGGGAGATGGAATAAGATGGTTAAGATTCAAACTTCAAAAGAAATCAGACCCAAAATCTATGCCTACACCACACCTAAAAATCTTGACAATGATGGGTGGATCAAGATTGGCTATACGGAGCGTGAGGTAGAAAAGCGAATTAAGGAACAAACCCACACGGCGCATGTGACAACCGATATTCTCTGGTCTGAAAAGGCGGAGTATCTGACAGAACCTGATAAAGGGAAGACGTTTAAGGACCATGATTTTCACCAATTTCTCAAATTTCACAAGGTAGAGCGTCGTCCGAGGACGGAGTGGTTTTACTTTAATGGTCATCCTGATAAAGCCAAGCAGTTATTTGATAAATTCGTCGTGCACGATGTGTCCGATTATCAACCTGGACAGGGACAAGAGTACGTTTTGAGGCAGGAGCAAGAAGAGGCCGTCACAAAGACTGCAGCCTACATGGTCAAGCACCCTTCTGGTAAGTTTCTCTGGAATGCGAAACCTCGCTTTGGAAAGACCTTAGCTACCTATGATTTGATTTGTCGGACACAGGCGACAAATGTTTTGATTGTGACCAACCGTCCAGCGATTGCCAATTCATGGTTTGATGATTTTGAGACATTTATCGCTGGAAAAACGCATTATAAGTTTGTTTCTGAGTCAGATAGTCTGAAAGACCGTCCTGTATTGAGCCGAAAAGACTATACGGACTATTTAAAATCTCACTTAGATGAAACTGAGGAGCTAGGGCAAATTGCATTTTTGAGTTTGCAAGACTTGAAAGGCTCAATCTTTTTTGGGGGCAATTACACTAAACTCAAGTGGGTAACCGATACGACTTGGGATTTACTGGTTATTGATGAGGCGCATGAAGGAGTTGATACCTTTAAGACAGATACAGCTTTCCAACAGATTAAGAGAAATTTCACCTTGCACTTGTCAGGGACACCATTTAAGGCGTTGGCAAAGGGAGATTTCACTGCTGAGCAAATTTTCAATTGGTCTTATGCAGATGAACAGAAAGCCAAAAGTAGGTGGTTAAAAGAAGTCGAGCAAGAAAACCTCTATGAAAATCTGCCTCAACTCAATATGTTTACCTACCAGATGTCGAATATGATTGGTGAGCAATTAGAAGACGGAGTGCAGATGGATGGTGGCAACATTGATTTTGCCTTTGATTTAAATGAGTTTTTTGCGACCAATGAATCCGGTCAGTTTATCTATGAGCAAGCCGTTAAAAATTGGTTAGATACCCTGAGTACGAACGAAAAATATCCATTTTCAACCAGGGAACTCAGAAATGAGTTAAAGCATACCTTTTGGCTCTTAGACCGTGTCGCTTCTGCAAAAGCTCTAAAGACATTATTGGAAGAACATCCCATTTATGAAAACTATCAGATTGTCTTAGCAGCTGGAGATGGGAAAATGTCAGAAGATGATGACCGTGCCAAGTTGAAATCATTAGACGCAGTGCGCAAGGCTATTCAATCAAATGACAAGACGATTACGCTATCTGTGGGGCAATTAACGACTGGTGTGACGATTCCAGAATGGTCAGCTGTTCTAATGTTGTCGAATATCAAGTCACCAGCTCTCTACATGCAGGCAGCCTTTCGGGCTCAAAATCCTCATAGCTGGACAGATAGCAAGGGCAATCATTACCGTAAAGAAAATGCCTATGTCTTTGACTTTGCCCCTGAGCGCACCCTGATTCTCTTTGATGAGTTTGCGAATAACTTGTCCTTAGCGACAGTATCCGGTGGAGGGACAAGTACCACTAGAGAAGATAATATCCGCGAACTCTTGAATTTCTTCCCAGTTATCGCTGAAGACCGAGAAGGGAAGATGGTTGAAATTGATGCTAAGGCTGTTCTCACGATCCCTCGCCAGATTAAGGCGGCAGAAGTTCTCAAACGAGGCTTTATGTCTAATCTCCTTTTTGATAACATTGCAGGTATTTTTAGAGCGTCTCAAACGGTTCTTGATATTTTGGACCAATTACCAGTTGCTGAAAATGGGAAAATGGCTACTAGTTCAGAGAACGACTTTTTAGACTTTTCGCATGTTACCGTCGATGAAAATGGAGAAGCGGTAGTCGATACAACGATTGTCATCAACCAGCAAGGAAAACTATTTGGTGAAAAGATCTATGGCCTAGGAGAATCTGTATCCACTGTGCTGGCAGAAGCAGAAGATCCTTCTAAAGCTAATTTCGTTACGCAAGTAACCAAGGCTGTAGCCCCTGTTTTGATGGATGAACTAAGAGCTGAGTATGGATTGAAATCGAAAGAAACAAAGGTGATAGAGACTCAGATTAAGGAAACTCTGGACAATCAAGTGAAGCGTCATGAGATGGAGCGCCAAATCGCTGAAGCACATATTCAAGAAGAATTTAAAGAACGCCTTCATCAGACAGAGGATAAAACGGAGCAAGAAAATCTAAAAGCCGACCTTGCCGAAAAAATAATCGAAACAAGGCAGGCCTTTAAGACGAAGCTGGAAGAAAATCTGAAAGAAACAGTCACTCGATTACCCGAAACTTTAATTGAACAATTAGAGGTTAAGAAGGTAGAAAAAGCTAGAGATGTAGCAGAAGATGAAATTCGTGGACATTTGCGAGGATTTGCAAGAACAATTCCTAGTTTCATCATGGCCTATGGTGATGAGAAACTCAATTTGCAGAATTTCGATACCTATGTGCCTGAGTCTGTCTTTTACGAAGTGACAGGCATCACGACAGAACAGTTTCGTTATCTGCGAGATGGAGGTCAGGATTTTGATGGACATCTTTTTGATACTGCAACATTTGATGAGGCCATTCAGGAATTTCTTCGTAAAAAAGCTGAGCTAGCAGATTATTTCAAAGATAATCAGGAGGATATTTTTGACTATATTCCTCCTCAAAAGACCAACCAAATCTTTACTCCAAAACGTGTGGTAAAGAAGATGGTGGATGACCTCGAAAAAGAAAATCCAGGGATTTTTGATGACCCAGACAAGACTTTTATAGACCTCTACATGAAATCTGGGCTCTATATTACTGAAATTGTGAAACGATTGTATAATAGCGAGGGCTTGATTTCTGCCTTTCCAGATGAATCCCATCGCTTAAAGCATATCTTAGAACAGCAAGTTTATGGATTCGCACCGACGGAAATTATCTATAACATTGCAACCAATTTTATCTTTGGTCATTATGCACAGGATATTAGTCGGAAGAATTTTGTACTATGTGACACCGTTCCAGCAGCGAAGGAAGGAAAAATCCAAGAATTAGTGGATTACTATTTTGGATAGCATTCGTCAAGAGTGGTTGGGAAATCATTATGTGATTTTCTCATCACTCTTTATTTTTATATTTAGTACTAGACTGAAACAGGTAGTTTCATTCTATCGACTTTTGTAGTATAATATTGTTTGTAGAAAAGTGAAGACGGTGGCTCCTGAATCCGAAAGAGAGGTGATGTCTATGGGCAATTCATCAAAATCTGACGGAAAGGAGGGAGCACTCTTTTGAGGCTCTATAATATCTGTAGTGGGTAAATCCACTGTGGAGATTATGGAGCCTTTTTCAGTGTAGAAAAAAAGTCCCATATGACCTATAATGAAAAGCGACAAAAATATCATTTAGAAAGACTCATATGGAACAACTAAATCTTATCACAAATTTTCTCAAAATGAAAGACAAAAATATCACGATCACTAATGAATGCGACATGGGAACACACTTAGAACTCCACGGTCACTTGGATTACACAGCCCCTAAATGCCCTTCCTGCAAGGGACAAATGGCTAAGTACGACTTCCAGAAAGCCTCTAAAATCCCCTACTTAGAAACTGCTGGCTACCCGCTACTTATCCGCCTTCGAAAGCGTCGTTTCAAATGCAAGGAATGTGGGAAAATAGCGGTCGCTGAAACTCCTATTGTTAAGAAAAACCATCAAATCTCTGTCGCTGTCAACCAGAAAATCGCACAATTACTCATCGAAAAGCAAGCAATGACACATATCGCACACAGACTTTCCATTTCTACATCTACAGTTATTCGAAAACTCAACGAGTTTAAGTTTGAAACGGAGTGGTCTAAGCTTCCAGAAGTCATGTCTTGGGATGAGTATGCCTTCAAGAAAGGGAAAATGAGCTTTATCGCTCAAGATTTCAACTCCCTAAATGTCATCGCTATCCTTGATGGAAGAACGCAAGCAACCATCCGAAATCACTTTCTGAGATACCCTAGACAGGTCAGAAACCGCGTTAAATTCATCACTATGGACATGTTTAGCCCTTACTATCAACTAGCCAAACAACTTTTTCCTCATGCTAAAATCGTGCTTGATCGTTTCCACGTTGTGCAACATCTCAGCCGTGCTATGAACCGTGTCCGTACCCAAATCATGAATGCTTTTGACCGCAAATCGCATGAATACAAGACGCTCAAACGCTACTGGAAATTGATACAACAGGACAGTCGAAAACTCAGTGACAAGCGGTTTTACCGCCCGACCTTTCGGATGCATTTGACCAATAAGGAGATTGTCGCTAAACTGCTCGGCTATTCTCAAGAACTGAGAGAACACTACGAGCTCTATCAACTACTGCTTTTTCACTTCCAGGAGAAGCAAGCTGACCAGTTTTTTGGACTTATCCAAGACACTCGGCAGACTGTCGACCCGATTTTCCAGACCGTATTTAATACCTTTTTGAAGGACAAGGATAAGATTCTCAACGCCATGGAATTGCCTTACTCAAATGCCAAACTTGAGGCGACGAATAATCTCATCAAAGTCATCAAACGCAATGCCTTTGGCTTTCGAAACTTTGAAAACTTTAAAAAGCGGATTTTCATTGCTTTAAACATAAAACGAGAGAAGACCAATTTGGTCCTCTCTAGGTGTTAGCTTTTCATCTACCCACTACAGTTGACAAAGAGCCTCTTTTGACCGCTTTTGAAGTTGTACAAACTATCTTAAGTTTTGGTAGCTTTACCATTACTTTGATTGGCTTGTGCTATAAAATCTTCAAAGATAAGGACAAAAAATAAATCCGTCCCCACTTTTGACTAGGTTGGACGGATTTAATCTGTAAAACGAGTCACCGTCTTAAACGGTTCTACATTGGAGTTGAGTTCCCGCTCAGCTCCTTTTTCTATTTCATTATACCATATTCTGTCATTATTTCAAGTAATCATATCATTTTTCAGTTTGATGGAGACATCAGGTTTTTTCTTATATAGTAGAGAAGTATTGGAGTGAAAGTTGAAGGTGAAGGTGAATCTCTAAAAGTGATAGCTTAAGTAGAGGGTGATATATTTCTATAAAACTGAGGGGGAACTAGCTATTTTATCTCATTCTTTATTTTTTGAAAAAATGAAAGCTAGAAAATGGCTGATGTATGTATACCTAGGGCGGATAAGCTATTTATAAAATAGGAAATTTTCTTTGTGTAATGTGGTATAATGATACTTGAATTGTTCTATTATGCACACCCTTTTTACCGCCTTGCACACCCCTAGAAAGGAAAAACTTAAAATTGTATTACAAATTTCTATTATTCGAAATAAGAAGAAGTTAATTGATACAATTTAACGTAATAAAAGCCTTGAAATCAGCCTGTTTCAAGGCTTTTTTGCAGTTATTGGTGGAAACTAGAAACTCTCATGGAATGGTAGTCCGACTTTTATGTCTGCAAAAAATCTAAACGTTAAAAAGTATCAAATCGTTAGAAAGTATCTTTTTCTATTATGAACATCAGTAAAAACTTTTTTAAGAACTTTATTTAAAAAGGTAAGATATGATAACAGTAGTACATCCTTTATGGTATACTATTTATAGAGAAATTCGTATAGTTAGGAGAGACTATAACTTATGTCTAAAGAGTACATAGAAAAAGAAGTTCTTCCGAAATTAAGAATAGATTGCCAAAGTGGGGTATTATTGTATGATGAATGCCCTTTTCAATTGGATAACGGCCTTTATCCTTTTCATAATTTAGAATTCATAGCTCAATTATCTTATGGAGCAAACGGAATTACATACAGAGTTTTACATAAAATGTTAGGTATTGAGCAACTAGTGAAACTATATTTTTTTACAGATCATATTTCTAAGGAAAAAGCATTGACAGAGTCAATTAAGAATAGTACTTTGAATCTGGCAGATTCAATTGCTAGAGTACATGACCTTGGTATTTTGAGTCAACCAGTTGAAGTGGTTTATTCAATAATGGAATTTGTAGGAAACTCAATGACTCTGAAAGATTATTTAGATAATAGAACTTCTTTCTGGAATATTTTATCTGAACTTTCACCTGGTGAGGAATTACTTCAATATAACTCAATTTTTGGCCCCTTGTTTCAAGAATCTATTAATATATCAGTCTACTTTCTCAGAGGGATTTCGTATTTAATTAAAAGCAATATTCGACATGGTGACTTGCATCTTGATAATATACTGATATGTAACTCTCTATTTTCAAGTAACTTATTAGAGGATATTGAAAAATATAAGTCAGTTACGAGTTCCGACTCTAAGTCAGTCGATACGGGAATAAGGTTTATAAAGGATAAATTAAAACATTATTATTCAAATTATTTTGGGACAGAAATAAATGTGGGCATTATTGGTGAAGATAGCCTTTCTGTTAAATTAATTGATTTAGGTGCTAGTCATGTAAAACCAAGTACGATAGAAAAGACAAATCAGAGAGATACATGGTTCATTTATAACACTATTAGTGAGCTGTTACAACCTTTTTTTGAAGCTAAAGGTCAAATGAATGGACTTATGGAATTCGCATTTTTTAAAAAAATAAAGTTGTATGGTCAAGTAAAAAAACTAGAATACCACTTTCCCCTAGAGAATTATTCACCAGAAACTGGGGGGGATTATATCTCGAATTCAGATAAAGTTATAAAAATTCGGGATGGGAAATGCGTAGGTATAGATGATTTGATTTTTGAGGAACTTCTTGAAAATCGTGAGATTTTCCAAAACCGACAAGTTATTCCTTATTTAATGCAACATGAGAATGTTGATAAAGATCTGATGTTCAGTAATAAAAAATGCTATAATGGTCAGATTCCATATCAGATGCTAGCTGCTGAACTATTTAAGGTTCTAGGGATAGTCAACACCGTATACGGTACAATTTTTAATAGTAAGACACCTAACATTGATGATAGACTAGAACAAGAAATATTTAATATTATCTATTTTGGTACTTTGGGAGAGGAAGGAGAAGTATTGTATAATAATTTTGTGATTTCACCGCTTTTTGATTATAAGTTCCATGAGGCTGGTAATTTATTACTTAGACCGAACTCTAGAGGTAAAATTTGGTCAAATAATCTTCTATTTGACTATCCTCGCTTGTATAATTTCTTAAAAAATTATTGATAATTCACTAAATTCAATAATAAGTCTAGATAGCAATTTTGCTATCTTTTTTGCTTTACAGTGATTATTTTTGTACCAACGTCCTGTTAGATATAATTGTAGATGTAGATTTCTGGAAAGGAGGTAAACTACTATGGTAAGAAGGAATACTAGAAAGACAACTCGTCAGCAAGAACGGATTCGTGAAGCTTTTGAGAATGAACGTGTTGTTGAAATTATTCCAGCTAAAAGTGAATATACTGATATAAAGACGAAAAAACTGCGTGTGGCAGCCTATTGTCGTGTCAGTACTTTTGATGAATCTCAATCTGGGAGTTTTGAACTTCAAAAGCAGACCTATACCCAGAAAATAAATAACAACCCAGAATGGAAGTTAGCTGGAATATATGCAGACCAAGGTGCTTCTGGAACAACCATCAAAAAGCGTGAACAATTCTTACAGATGCTTGAAGATTGTAGAGCAGGTAATATCGACTTGATAATCGTAAAGAGTGTCAGTCGCTTTGCTCGTAATCAACTAGACTTCATCGGCATATACCGTGAGCTGAAGACTTTACCAAATCCTGTTGGCATATACATAGAGGATATTAACCTCAATACACTTGATACCAACAGTGAATTCATTTTAGGGGTTATGTCTATCGTGGCTCAAGGTGAGAGTGAGCAAAAAAGTGCGTCAATAACATGGTCTGTTATCGAAAGGTTTAAGCGTGGTATCCCAATCATTCCAACACATAATTTGTTGGGATATACCAAAGACCAATATGGTCGTATCATCATTGATGATTCAGAAGCTAAAATTGTGAAGTTCATTTATGGCTCCTATATCGATGGTATGTCTGCACGAGAGATTGCTGAATCATTGATGAAAAATAAGATACCCACGGTTACTGGGCTGGATACTTGGTCAAACCTAGCTATCTACAATATACTCAAAAACGAGAAGTATAAGGGTGAAATCATCATGCAGAAGACTTTTACGGTCGATTGTTTCAGCCATAAGTCTCGCAAGAACAATGGTGAGAAACCCAAGTACCGTCTTAAAAATGGAATTCCCTCTATCATACCAGATTCTAGATGGGAGCTAGTGCAGCAATTACTTAAACATCCAAGAAGAAAATCGAAATCTACAACTAAAGTAAATGCTCCTAAACTCTACATCAAGAAAATCAAGTCTGGTATGTTGAGGGATTTTATTGTGCTTGATTCCAGTTGGAAGTCCAAAGACATTTATAATATATTCAAATAAGAAAGAGGAACCAATATGCGTTTTAAAGATTTTAACCTAGAAGTAGTAACAGTTGAACGTGCTTCATTTGAGTACACAATGACAATCAATAAGAATTTTATTACCTTCAGTAAGGGGATTGTTCAAGAATTAGATTACCCTGCCCATGTGTTGATTGCTTTTAATAAGGACACTCAAGTGATGGGGCTACAAGTTTGTCGTGCTAAAACTCGTGGTTCATTCAAGTTTTCTAAGCCAGAGAGTGAGCAGAAAGGTATTGTTCAAATTATGAACAAAAACCTAAGAGAGACATTGATGCATATCATGCCAGAGTGGAATGAAACCAAACACTATAAAGTGGATGGTATTCATATCCCAGAGGATAAGGTGAAAAGGCAACAGTTTTCTGTACAGTCTTATAAAGTGTTTTTCTTAAGCGGTACCTCGCTTAGCTATGGGAGTTTGGTAATTGAGACTACCGTGAATGCGATGATGGTTCCACCAGTGGACATAGTCTCTTGTCTTGATGGCCAGTTCTTCCAGTGTTGAAAATTGTTCTTGATAAACAAACTCAATCTTGAAAGCACGGTAGGTGCTTTCAGCCACGGCATTGTCATAAGGGCAACCAGCTTGACTAAGAGAACGGGTGATACCAAAGGCCACTAGCATCTCATCAATCAGCTGATTATCGAACTCCTTGCCACGGTCAGAATGAAAAAGATTGACCTTGGTTAAAGCATAAGGGATACTCTGAATTGCTTGCTTTACCAGATCTGCGGTCTTCTGCCAACCGACTGATAGGCCAATGATTTCTCGATTAAAGAGGTCGATGATGAGACAAACGTAAGCCCAACGCTGGTCCATACGAACATAGGTCAAGTCCGTGACAAGGGATTCTAAAGGCTTGTGTTGATCGAATTGTCGATCTAAGAGATTAGGAATGGGAGCTTCGTTCTTCCCTTTAGAACGAGGCTTGAAGACAGCTTTCTGGTAAACAGAGACCAAATTTAGGCGCTTCATGATGCGCCGAATCCGTCGGCGAGACAAGCAGATGCCTTCAGCTTCCAGGCATTTCTTGATTTTCCTAGCCCCGTATCTGGACTTGCTTTCAGAGAAAATGTTTCTAACCTTTCCTTCAATCTCTGCTTCAGATACAGGTTCAACGGCTTTGTAATAATAGCTAGAACGCGGGATATTTAAGCAACGGCACATGTCTACAATTTTGTATTTATCTTTATTAGCGGTGATTACTTCCCTTTTTGCGCCATAATCACCGCTGCTTGCTTTAAGATGTCAACCTGCATTTCAAGCTCTTTGTTTCGTTTTCTGAGGGCAATCAGCTCGCGCTGTTCAGCAGTAAGGTTATCAACGGTCTTAAACGATCCAGTTGTTTTGGATTGTTTCACCCACTTATCGAAGGTTGAAGGGGTTAGCTCATATTCTCTGATGAGCTCACTACGCTTTTTCCCTGCTTGGTAAAGGTCAACGATTTGTTTTTTGAAATCATCCGTGAAGTGACGACGTGGTTTTCTAGACATAAGGGATTCCTCTTTTTTAGTTCAGTGTAGAACACTTTATAATTTTTGTCTAGTTTAGTGTAACCTATTCATCACCTACCTTTTCATTTTTTCAAGTTCATCAACAAGTGTTTGAATGTGGTCAGTGATATCGTATTCCTTAAGATAGGGTTTCATATATATTCTTCCATCTTTTAGGTAAATAATATCATCAACTTCCATTGTTTTCCTCCACATCTGCCATAGCAATAAGAATGGCATCTTCAATTAAGAAACCATAAGGGTGAATAGTAGCGTTCTCGTCTGAAGGTAGAAGAATCTCATGGAAACCTTCATTTTCAAGACGTTCCTCGAAGTTCTTCATATCAAAGATTTCAACCTTACAGTCTGGGTTGTAACCATAGGTTCCGAGTTCAAGAATATCTTTAAGTTTCATCACTATCCACCAACTACTGGCATAAAGTGGCCAATGACTTTACCAACAATACGAAATTCATCTTCAGCATAAGCATATTTGTCAGCATACTTATCATTGATGGAAACAATGCGATAGTGGTCATCTTCCTTGTAGACTTTCTTAATGAAGGTTTGACCATTTAGATAGATAGCATAAACAGCCCCACTATAATCAAATCCTGTTTCATTGATAAGAGCAACCTCATCATCAGAGTACTTAGGCAACATTGAGTCACCGTGAATATAGGCAGCAATGTCATAATTGTGATCTTTCTCAGAATAGACAGTTTCATACTCGTATTCATCATAGTAGTTGCACCTAGACCAGCTGAAAGAGGCACGTCTTTAAGAACACGCACTGAAAAGAGTGGAATGACTTTAGATTCAGACTCTTTCTTAATCTGTTTGGCGAGTAAATTCTCTACAAACTTGTCAGCAAGAACCTGATTAGTTTCATTAAGCTGAAGGTAGTTAGTCACGATATAATATTCAGATTCAAAGTAACTAGGCTCGACATCTAAAATTTCCGAAAGCAGCAGTAGTTTTTTTTGGTTTGGTGTTGAACGGCCAGACTCCCAGCTATTGTATGAAGAACGGTTGACACCTAGCTGAGTTGCAATTTCAGTCTGAGATAATAGCTTACTTTCTCTTCTTTTCTTGAGATAGTTACCTGAAAACATGGTATAACACCCCTTTTTGTTGTTTTATAAAACAACAAAATTATATCAGATTATTTAAAATTTACAAGAAATATTTCGACAATAGAGTTTATTATAAGATAAAGTAGTTGAAAGTTGTATAATCGTTCTTCTAAATTTTAGTTTTACATTTCTCGAAAAATGGGATTTTAAAAACTTGAAAAAACAATGCTCTAATGGTAAAATGTAATTAGAAATGGAGGATTTCACTATGCATGGTGGCGTTCGAGAGGGTGCTGGTAGAAAAGCACAGGAAAATAAGAGAAGACCTTATACAGTATATTTAAGTGAGGAGGAGGTGAGTATTATTGACAACTTGCCACTTCCAAATAGTTCCAATTTTTCTCAAAAATGCAGAGAGTTAATCAGCATTGGAGTAGAAAATATTCATGAAACTTTACATACTAAATCAAATGAAGTAAGGTTTATAGATTTGTTTAGTGGCCTTGGCGGGATTCGAATAGGCTTTGAGCAGGCTCTATCAGAGTTCGGGCTTGTGGGAAAGTGTGTGTTTTCAAGCGATATAAAGCCTGCTGCGATCAAAGCATACGAATCAAATTTTGGACATAACCCGCAGTGTGATGTTACTAAAATTTCCCCCTCAAGTATACCTAATTTCGATTTTCTTTTAGCAGGATTTCCTTGCCAAGCCTTTTCACAAGCTGGTTTAGGTTTAGGTTTTCAAGATACAAGAGGAACATTATTTTTTGATATAGCTAAAATTTTACTAGAGAAGCAGCCTGTAGGTTTTGTGTTAGAAAATGTAGAAGGCTTGGTTAGCCATGATAAAGGAAATACTTTCAAAGTTATTACTAGAACTTTATCAGATCTTGGATATAATATTCAGTACAAAGTACTTAATGGTAAGGATTTTGGATTAGCACAGTCGAGAAAGAGAATTTATATAATTGGTTTAAAAAATAAAAGTGTTGAGCCTTTAACAAATTTTAACTATTCTTCATCAGTTTTAGCTGATATTATTGACATAGATACCCCTCCAGTCAGTTCATCTTTTTCAGAAAAATTGCTAAGTCATTATAAATTAAGTGATGTATATGGAAAAGCTATTAAAGATAAACGTGGGGGAAAAAATAATATTCACAGCTGGGATATAGGACTAAAGGGAGAGATCTCAGAAGAACAATCAGAACTCTTGGAAGTGTTATTGAAGCAAAGACGTAATAAAAAATGGGCTGAGATTATTGGAATTGATTGGATGGATGGTATGCCTTTGACTCAAACAATGATTTCTAGTTTCTATAAACACATGGATCTCGGTACTATGTTGGAAGACTTAGTAGAAAAGGGTTATTTAACATATGAGCATCCTAAAAAATTGGTCAATGGGAAACGAGTACCAGATACTACGCTAGAAAAGGGTTATAATATTGTGACAGGAAAGTTGTCATTTGAATTTACAAAGATATTGTCGCCTTATGATGTGACTCCGACTTTAGTTGCGACAGATGTTCATAAATTAGCAGTACCCGTGGATGGAGGAATTAGATCTCTCACGGTCAAAGAAGGACTCCGACTTTTTGGATTTCCTGAAACTTATAGCTTAGATTTTTTGAAAGCTAGCGAAGCATTTGACTTGTTAGGCAACACCGTTTGTGTACCAGTGATTAAAGAAGTTTCGATTAAATTACTGAAATCCTACTTATAAATTCCACTGATTAAATAAAGTCGCATGAATTCTGACGTCTTAAAACGACGGGATTCATGCGACTTCTTAATTAATAGATTTTTTAAATAATTTTATCTTAAACTTTTAGCTGGCTTTTTCGTGTTGAATTAGAGATAACTCATAACTCTATCATACCATTCTTCAGGAGTAAAAGGTAAGTCGGCTGCTAATTCAAATTCCTTAAATGCATCAGTCACTGCGCTAACAAATTCAAAAATATCAGAGAAATGTTTGTCTTCATTTCTGTAAAAATTACAAGGGCGCATAGCATAAGGAATACCTCGTTTCACCTGTAATCCGATGGAATAATTTCTAGAAGGGTTAGTAATTTCCCAAATATGCTTCAAATAGACTTTTTCAAGTTGAAAACCTTGGGAGAATCCATCGGTAGCTGGACGATAACCAAGAATGAAATAATGAGCGTTTAATTTTCCGGGTTCATTGTAAGTTGTATCAAGGAAACTAAAAAAATTAGCTAAGTCAAACGCAGGTGCATTATTCACATTCCAAGCTTTTACCTCAACATCATAAGAGATACCATCAAAATTTGCCACAAAATCTGGAAATTCTTGAGTATGCTCTCCAGCCTGAATATCGACTCCTAAGAAAGAAAACCAGCTTGGAAGCCATTCTTGAAGACAGTTACCGATAACATCATTGCCAGAGTATACGTGAGTTCTATTAGCAAAGTTGATTGAAATCGCACCACTCTGACCAACTAGTTTTTCGTGCGTTAAACTAAATAATTCCTCAATTGTGTGTATATTTTTCATAGGAGTTCCTTTCATAGTGCTAGGTATGTTTTTTCTTTTTTTTACTTGAAATTAGTAAGTTTATTTTTCTTTTACATTCTAGTAATTCTTTGAGATTCAACTTTTCTAAGTTATTTAGGGTAAGCTGACGAGAGCGGTGTATGTTTGTAAGTGCTAAAGCATTTTTAAAGCTATCTAGTGTTTTAAAATAGTATGTTTGATTATCGAAGTCATTCCAGTTTTTAGGTCGTAAATTCCCATCTTTTAACCTATATTTTAAAATTAACTTGTGTTTGTCTTTATTTTTACCCACAAACTTATAGATGTTGTCTATATAAATATCATCTATTTTAATTATGTTTTGGTTAATTGAGTATTTTAAATAAATACATATAATTCTGTCTCCAAATTCTTTAATATGGGATGGAAAAGAATTTAATGTTCCTAAATCATTAGCTGGGCCACTACTTTTTTTCCCCTCCTTCTCGTAGCAGCCTGATTTATACTCAATAGCAAAGCTGGTATTTTTTAGTGTTAACTCTAAGTCTGGAAAATCATTTTTAGTCTCAGCTCTAATTGCTCTATAAGTAATGTTTTTTTGGGTTAGATATTGTTCTATTAAGTCAGAAATGTCGTCCTCTATATCTTTACCAAATGTACTATATGATGAATAATTACCTTGACTTATCTTAATTGGAAGCTGAGTTAGTAGAAATTTTCTCAAGTTTTTCAACATAAATCTATCTCCTGATTTTAACCAATATAATTATATCACAATTTTTATATCAAAAACAATTAATAATGGACTATGACAAGACACTTCTTGTAAGATTTAAAGCAAAAAATCACTTGTTTCTAATAAAATATGCCATTAGATAAACGACTTCATGCTGAAAATTTTATAGTATAATGGTTTTAAAAAGTTTTTTGGAGGTAAATATGCCAAATATCTCATTTGAAAAATTACTTGAATCTAATTTTTATAACATTATATTTAAAGCAATAGATAGTTTTATCTATTCTAATAAAGCAAGCTTATCAGTTAAGTCACACACTATAATAGACCCGAATTATATGAAACTGGATGATTTTTCTATCAAAAAGGTTTTATCTAGAAAAGTTCAAGATAAATTTATTATTTCAGACCTTCAGGTTATTGCAAACATTGAAATAAAGGGGTACACTAAATATGGTTATGAATCTGACAGTAGTAATATTTGGTTACGAGTCAAAGTTATGTACAAATTAAAACAAGGCATTCATGATTTTAAAATAATGAGCGTTGTCCCATTTGAATCTTCCGATTATGATAGATCTAATTTAGGTTTAAGTCCTGAATTTGTCCCTTATATAAAAGCAAAGGAATTGGATGACATTGCTGAGGAGATACTAAAACAATACTATCCTGATGCACTACAAGTTCCGATGTCACTTCCAATTGATGAGTACCTAGCAAATATTGGATTAACGAAAGTTGAAGGGAGACTAACAAAAGACAGCTCCGTTTTTGGTGAGATGGTATTTAAAGATACCGAAGTTGTATTTTATGATTCGGATATCCCAGAAACTAAGTTGATTAGAAAAAAGACTATTCTTGTAGACCCCGATGTAATTTGTTTACGGAATCAAGGAAGCTATAATAATACGGTTGTTCATGAATCCGTTCACTGGCTACTTCATCGCTATCACAATGAATATAAGATGCTCTTTGATGATAATCACCGTTTGAGTAGTAGTAAAAGTGATAGATCATCATTATCTTCGTCTACTTGGAGTGATTACGATTGGATGGAGTGGCAAGCAAATGGTATTGCTGCTAGAATTTTAATGCCAAAGAAAGCAACTAAGCAGATGGTTCAAGAGTCTTTTGTCAAATACTCATTAGAGTTTGAACAGGAGAAAAAAGCTCTGATGTTTGAACAAGTAATTGATGATCTGGCAGAATTCTTCCAAGTATCACGGTTGGCTGTGAAGATTCGGTTATTACAACTAGGCTATAGTGAATTTGAAGGTACTTACAATTACGTAGGCAATGAATACATCAGAAGTTATGCTTTTGAAGTTGGGGGCATTGAATAAAGGTCAAACGTTCACTATTTCTTTCAATAATGCCTGTATGCTTAATGCGACTAATACTAAATTTAAGGATTTGATGAATACAGAGCGTTTTGTATATGTTGACTCCCACTTTTGTTTGAATAATGAAAAGTATGTAGAGATGGTTGATTTAGGTATTTACCAGATGACTGATTATGGATACGAACATATGGATGAATGCTGTTTAACATTTGATGTTCGATATCAAACCGATGGAACTTTATCGTACAAAGATTTCAACGATTATATTATGTATAGAGGGAGTGATCCCGAACTTAAGATTAAAGTTGATTTTTCAGAATGCCTCATAAGTCAGGAAATACTTGGAAATGTGCCAGAGTATACTGCGGAAGTATATACAAAGATTGCTGAGGTAATGGAACAGCTACCAGGGAATTTTTGTGGGACAATGGTGTATCATCGCAAACGTAGAAATTTCACACGAGAGAAGTTGGAAGAACACTCAACTGTTAGTGTTTCCACTATTCAGCGTATGGAAAACGATAAGGAATACCAAAAGACATTAGGTAGACTTATGGCCATTTGTATTGGCTTAAAATTATATCCTACATTCAGTTTCGACCTTATTGATAAGAGTAATTGTAAGTTTGATGATACCATTGTTTTTCATGGTGTTTACAAAATGTTATTAAGAAACTGCTACCATCTAACTGTCGATGAATGTAACCAAAAACTTAAAGAGATGGGAATTACATTACCAAAGAAACCATCACGCAAGATGGTGAGACTCTTGTCCATAGCTACACCTATGATACGTTGGGCCAAGTAGAGACCATGATGGTATCTACTAAGGCTGGTGAGGAACTCTCTAGCCTCTCTTACACCTATGACCTTGCGGGCAATAAACTCACAAGTACCGAAACGGTAGACGGGAAAGAAGAGAAAACCACCTTTAGCTACGATGACAACAATCGCTTGATCAAGCTAGAAGGTTCAGAAGGCATCATTAGCTACAGCTATGACAAGAATGGCAATCGAATTGCACAAGAAAAGAATAACGAGAAATTAGAGTATATCTACGATACAGAAAACCGTCTCCTTGCCGTGAAGGACAAGGATGGGCTTCTCATGGCAGCCCTCTATGATGGGGATGATAACCGAGTGTTTACCGCTAGTCGTAAGGAAGGTAAGAACACCTATCAGCTCTTTAGAATAAAAGAGAATGATCAAAAGACGACTAACAGTCGCAAATCTCCTAAGACGAGTCCGAACGGTGAGGAAAACTCTCTCTTCTGGTATGGCTTTAGTCAAAATGTTCTTCAAGCCCTGTCTAGTTTCCCACAAACGGTTGGTTCTATCTGGCATAGTATCTTTGACGATGTGTCAAGTGCTTATCACCAAAAGGTCGCAAAAGATAGAGCAACGAAGGATGGGCTTGTCGTTAACCCACCATCTCTCGGCAATCTACCGGGAGAGGGAGATGTGACCTATGCCTCCGAAGTGAAGGATGTCTTGATTCCGTACACCACACGAGAGGATACCTACAAATACTACGAAGAGCATAACTATGTCAATGATGTCAATCGGGAACATACAGAGGTTCTTCAAACCTACGACCATGATTTGAAAGCTCGGGAGACCTATAGCTATGGTCATGGACGAACCTCGTACCTGAACAACCAGACCAACAAATCTTACCAATATCTGACCAACCAGTCAGGGTCAGTGACAGGTCTAACTCAAGACGGTAAGGCCGTTGCTTCAAGTAGCTACCAGCTCTATGGTTCTACTAAGAAGAGCACAGACGAGACAGGCAATCCTTATGCCTACAATGGTGAAGCGAGAGACAGTACAGGACTTGACTATTTACGGGCAAGGTATTATGATAGTCATGCGGGTACCTTCCTGACAGAAGACAGCTACCAAGGTGAAGTAACAGCCCCACTTAGCCAGAACCGCTATGCCTATGTCCATAATAACCCCGTCAACTACACCGACCCAAGTGGGCATTTCTTGAAAGGACTTATCAACGGCGCTAAAAAAGCTTGGAACGGTGTGAAGAACCTTTACAATAGAGCGACAACCTTTGTAGGAAATGTGGCTAAGTCAGCTGTTAATTTTGGTAGAAATGTTGTCAATTGGGTCGGCAATAAGGTAAGCCAAGCAGCTAACTGGGTTGGTACTCAGGTTAACAAGGCTACGAACTGGGCAGCTCAGCAGTGGAATAACTATCAACAACGAGGAGTAAGTTATCAAGCATCGGGACCACAAGCCTATTATCCAAGCGCTTCTTCCTATGCTTCCCAGCAACAAGCGCAGGCTCAAGCGCAAGCTGAGGCACGTCGTCAACAACATATTCGAGATGAATATACCCAAGCTACTGGTCTAAAAACAACTCCGAAAACTCGCGAAGCTCAGAGTATGTTTAGAAACTGGGGTAAGGCACTGAAAGAAATGTACACACATGTTTGTACAACTGCGAAGCGGATAAAAAATGATACCGTTCAATTCCTGAAAAAAGTAGACTGGAAGAAAGTCGGTATTGCGGCAGTAGCGACTGTTGCAGCAGTAGCGGTTACTGTGGCGACAGCAGGAGCAGCAGCACCAGTTGTTGCGGGGCTAGTAGGAGCTACTGGACTAACCGGTTTTGGAGCAGCAGTAGCCACGGGTGTAGCAGTTGGAGCTGTCAGTGGAGCCGCAGGAGGAGGCGTACATGCCTTAACCTCGGGCGTCCTTTCTGGACAGAAGCCAGGTGACATCCTCAACAATACTGTTAATGGTGCTATCAATGGTGCATTCACAGGCGGATTGACAGGTGGCTTACTTGGAGGATTTGGTAGTGCGACTTCATCCGTTGCAAATCCTCTTGCACGTCATGTGGTAGATACTGTGGGTGAAACCGCAACAGATACGATTGTGGATGCGACCCAGGGCGGAAAAGTCACTCCTGGAAGCATTGCGGCTAGCTTTGCGATCAATGCGATTTCAGAAGGTATTTCCGTTCGAGCTTCTAAAGGTCCTAAAGCAGATGTAGCTAAGAATAAGCCCAAGTCTGGGGATGTACCAGTCACGAAACCTCTTAAGGATGTGACACCTGTTCAGCAATTAGCATTGCCTGGGCCGACAAGTAAACCACTTGCATTACCAGAACCTAAATCTACACCTAAGACAGATTTTTATGTAGGACCAGATGGAACTACTTTGCCAGCTACTGGCTATCGTTATATGAATTCTCAATATGCAGATCAGACAGTGAAATCAATGCAGGCACCGGGAGGATATATAGGATTTACAAGATTCGATTCAGCTAAGCAAGTTCAAGATGCCTACCAGATTGCCCCTGATTGGAGTGATACTAAACTTCGTGGTGAATTTGATACTCTACAAATATTTGATAATGTGAGAGTGCCAAGGGCTTATGGCGATAAAGCAGGTGAAACATTAGAACCCTTAACTAAGGTATATCCTGAATTTGGTACAGGAGGTTATCCTCAGTTAATTACAGATAAGGCGAAAAATATTAACTTCAGAGATGTAGCAATAATAGGAGATTGATTTAATGTTGAGTTACACAGAAGCAGAAAATATTCTATTAAATATTTTAAATGACTATATTAATGGAGCCGAAGAAAAAAAAATAATTTTAGATTTAGTTGAATCAGGCTCGTGGAAGGCAGCAATATACGAAATAGATAAAAAAAAATTCAAATCATTAACAAAAAATGATTATCAAAAACTAAAAGATATTTTTGGGCTGTACTGTTAGTTTCTCCAATTTATTTCAAGTAAGTAGAAATATTAAATGTTAAGAAAGTCGCAAGCAGTGCTTGGAATACAGTCAAGACAGTTGCGTCTAATACTTGGAATGCAGTTAAGACAGTTGCGTCTAATATTTGGAATGCAGTTAAGAGTGCAGCCTTTCATGCGGTTAATTGGGTAGGCAACAAGGTCAGTCAGGCGGTTAACTGGGTTGGTACTCAAGTTAACCATGTCAAGAACTGGGCAGTTCAGCAGTGGAATAACTATCACTCTGCACCAAGTTACCAGGCCTCATCAGGCAGTTATGGTGGAGGATACCACTCTCCAAGTAGCAGTCATGCCTATGCTCAGCAACAACAGGCTCAAGCTAGAGCCCAAGCCGAGCAACGTCGCCAGCAGCATATTCGAGATGAGTATAGTCAGTCAACAGGAATCAAGACGACACCTAAGACACGAGAAGCTAAGAGCATGTTCCGCAACTGGGGTAAAGCTCTTAAGGAAATGTACACACATGTGTGTAAAACAGCTAAACGTGTTAAGAAACAAGTTGCCAACTACGTTAAGAAAATCGACTGGAAGAAGGTAGCTGTCACAGCTGGTGCTATTGGTGTTGGTATTGTCCTCACCGTAGCTACCGGTGGTCTAGGTGCTCCAGTCGCAATGGCGATTGGCGGTGCGGCTTCTGGAGCCATTATGTCTGGCTATGATGCCTATAGCTCAGGGCAACGTGGTTGGGCCTTGGTTGGTTCTATTGCCAAAGGAGCAGGACTAGGAGCTATTACAGGTTTTGTTGGTGGTCAATTTATTGGAGCTGGTGCCAATGTGGCCGCTAATGTGACACAAAATATTGCCAACCAGACCGTTCGTCATGTTGCGAAGGCGGGTGTTGAAGCTGGTGTTGAGACCGTTATAGATACGGGTATCTCCGTTGCGACAGGGAATCCAATTTCTCTTAAGAATGTCGTGACAGACTATGGTCTCAATCTCATTACCAATGGCTCAGGCAGTGTTTCAAGTAAGAAATCTGCCAAAGCGGATGTACCGAAGAACAAGCCGAAGTCTGGAGATGTATCGGTTAAGAATACCAAACCATCAGCAACTGTTGAATCTCCTAAAGACATGCGTCAGAGAGTTCTTGCGAATATTGATGCAAGTAAAAAAGCCAGAGATAGTTCTAATTTTGATGAACATCTTCGTCGTGAAGGAACTATTAAAGCTATCCATAATGTAGAAAATGGTACTACACCTCTGAAAACCAACGCTCAGAAGGGAAATTATGGTGAGATGAAAATGGATCGCTATATGGAAGAGAGGGGATATACAAGGGTAAGTACAGATCGAGTAACTAGTATTGATGCTAAAGGGCATCAGGGAATTGATGGTGTTTACTATCATAAGGGTACAGATACATATGTTGTAGCAGAAGCTAAGTATAATACTGCGCAATTAGGAAAAACCCAAGATGGTCCTCAGATGGGATATGATTGGATAAAAAATCGACTGGATGATGCTGTTGGAGCTGATTTGGCAGATACTATTAATATGAACGGATATGATAGTTTATTAGTAAGAGTTATGCCTGATGGTAGTATCAGGTCTAAATCCTTACCATAAAGGAGGGCTATGATTTATGAGAGATAAACTAAAAAATCATGATTATTTTGAGCTATTTGTTTCTAAACAGTTCCAGCGTATAAATAATTTTGAAAAGAAACTATTAGATATTGAAGCTTTGGATGAAAAGATTATTAGAAATATTAAGAATGCTATTTTCAAGATATCCTTTGAAATCCTTTTAGCGAAATATTCTAAGGGTGAAGACATAGCTTTGATCAGAGAGGATTATATGAATACTATTCCTAAATATAAGGCTGTGTTTTCAGAAATTATTGACGTAAATAGTCTTCAGTTTATAGCTTTGGGTGTTCTATTGAATGTTGATTTATTTGATGATAAGGAATTTTTATCATTACTTGATAAATTTGAAGTTTCACATGGTGTGATTGATATTCTTATGAACAAAAAGAATATTACTGATATTAATAGCTATAAAGATATCAAACAGTTTAGACCTTGGATTGCAGAACTTTATCAAAGGTCTGATGACAGAGATGTTATAATTTCGAATCAGTTATCGAACTGGTATAGAAGTCAAAAAGGGAATTATTTTTATGGTTTTGATAAAAAGCCAGAACTACTATATTTCGGTTACTGGGCGTTAGAAATCGCTGCTCTGGTAAAGGTGTTGAATATCCCAGATGATTCTTTCAAAGACAATAAGTATTACCCTTACGATTTAGTTCATTTTGGAGGTTAAATGTTTAAAAATTTGTTTCAAAAACCACTTGTTATTGAACCGACATTCTATGAGAATGGATCCGAAATTTTAGGAGTATTTCCTATCCGTGATTCTGATGACAAAATCCTGTTACCTAAGTATCCTGAACAATTATATCAGGTTGATGGGAAACAGGTGACGGAGTTTAGAATACTTGCTATAATTTCTGACGAAGAATCTGTTATTGCTGATTTACCGTTTAGAGAAGGACTGGGACAGTTATCTAGTAAAGTTGCTAAAGAGACTGATTCTCAGATTATTCTAAATCCGATTAGTCGATCGGAGCTACATCAATTGTTTGTTGGCTAGGAAGTACCGATACAATACTTAAAAGCCCTTGAAGAATTAACTTCTTCAAGGGTTTTTACTGTTCAATAGGCATAAAATTTCCCACTATTTTCCCGACAATTCGTGGTTCGTCCTCTGCTGGCGCAAACTTATCTGGATAGGAGTCATTGATGGAAACGAGGCGATAGCCATCTTTCTCAAGATAAACTTTCTTGATGTAGACTTGGTCGTTCCAGGCAATGGCATAGACTGCACCGTCGTAATCAAAGCTTCCTTCACGGATTAAGGCTACCTCACCGTCTTGATAGACCGGTTCCATCGATTGACCTTCAATCCAAGTCGCCACATCGTAGAGGTATTCTTTGTCTGTAAAGACTTCTCTAGTCTCGTATTCATCGTAGAAGCCAGATCCATGTCCTGCCGAGAGGGCGACATTATCAAGAACTTGTACACTAAAGAGAGGCACAACTTTTTGTGCTCTGAGAAGGTCTTGAGTTAGCTCATCGACCTTCTTTTTGTTTGTCTTGTTGAGCTGTTTGTAGCGGGTTAAGTGAGGGTGTTCTTCTTGAAGGTCATTGGGTTTGATTTGAAGAACTTGAGCTAGCTCTTGTAGGTGTTTCTTATTGGGGACAGTTTTGCCTGTCTCCCAAGCTGACAGTGTGGCTCTAGTGACACTTAGCTTGCTTGCGATGGCTGTCTGTGATAGTTTTTGGGCTGTTCTGTATTCTTTTAATTTGGTGGATGAGAACATAACTTTCTCCTTATCTTTTGTCAATCTATAACTTGACAAAATTATAACATAGGATATAATAGAGTGCAAGAGAAAAGAAAGGCAGGCTTGCGATGCCAATTGTAAAGTTTGTGATTGATCACTGTTCCAAAGAGGTTATTGAGGATATTAAGCGACTCATGGAGGAGGATAAGTCTCTTTTTGCGGTGACTTCAACTCCGGGACTTAAAACGGTGCACGATATTATTTTTCAGAGTGCAACTGTGATTTCAGTCCATCCTCGCTTAAAAACAGCTAATTTAATTTTGCTTCATATTAACTTTCAGGTGGATTCAGAAGGATGTTTTGGTTTTGATGGTTATGATGATTGGTGTCAGGTGACATCAGATTTAACGCTGGATTACTATTTGTCCTTTGACAAGGCTGGAAGCTATGATTTTCTTTTTGTCGAGGCTAGGTCAGGTGCTAAAGATAATTATGATGAGACAAATTCCTTAAGACAAGACCTGATTCCCTATATCTCATCTTCTCGCTATGATGATGAGGCAGAAGTTTTTTTGCGTGATGTTTATCCAGAAGCTCTAGCTAAGCCGATGCCAATAGATGGCTTTGATGTGGCATTGCGCTTAGATTTAAAAGCTACACCCTATGAGTTTGATAGCTGCAGTCAGGTACTGGGAAGAACCTATTTTAAGTCTACTGAGGAAGAGAGAGGAGTGGTTTCGGAAGGAACAGTTCTGTATGATACAAGCAGTGGCAATGCAGGTCGGCGCAGTAACACGATTATCCATGAATGTTTTCATTGGTATAAACATAGGCACTATTTTGCCTTGAAGGACTTGCTGGAGTCAGATCAATCTGTCTATGGCGATATGAAGATGGCTAGGTATTGGCTGGAGAGACAAGCCAAGGCTATTACCCCTAGGATTCTCATGCCCAAGAAGATGTTTCTAAAGAAGGCTCAAGCTTTGATAGAGGATTGGCAAACCTACTCTCAATTGAGCTATCTCGTTATTTTGGAACATGTTATTTTGGAATTGGCTAGTTTCTTTCAAGTTTCAAGGCAATCTGCAAAGATTCGTCTAGTCGAATTGGGTTTTAAAGAAGCACGAGGTGTTTTGGAATACGTTGACGGCAGCTATCTCCCACCTTATACCATTGGGGATATGGAACTGAAAAACAACCAGACTTTTTCGATTTCTCTTGCGGAGCTGGAGCGTTTGGTAGAGGAGGACTATTCGTTTACCAAGGTGTTGCATTCAGGCCTCTATGTTTACATTGAGGCCCATCTGGTCATGAATCTACCTCAGTTTGTGACCGAGGATATAAGTGGGAACTTAGTTCTGACAGATTATGCCCGTTATCACTTGGATGAGTGTGCTCTGCTCTTTGAGTATCATTGTTTAGGTGATGAACAGAAGGAAATCACTTATCAAGATTTTGTCTTAAACCGTTCCCAGTTTAGTAATATCTCCTTTGAACTGGTCTATCATAATGGCTATGAAAATTCCACCAAAGAAAAGCAAGAACAAGCCCTTCTCAAACAGTTGGAAGAGGAAGATGCTATTTATAACCAGCTTTCCAACGATTTTGAAGCTTCCATGCAGGTTGTCAAGAAATGGCGGAAGGTGACTTACAAAGAAATTGGAGAAGAATTATTTTTCTCAGAGAAGCAAATTAGTCGCCTCTTCAAAGGGGAGGGGAGCCTAGAGTTATTCATACTCGTCTGTGTTTATCTGAACTTACCACCCAGTATCTCCATGCACTTATTAGAGAAGTCAAAGTGGAAATTAGATCCTGGAAATATTACCCATCGTCGCTATCAACTGGTGTTGAATACTTTTCATAGCCAATCAGTAGACCAAGTTAAGGCCTTTTTAGAAAAAGTTGGTGTTTCAATCTAACGAACGGACATGTGAGTGTCCGTTTTTTGTGTGCTTTTTAGAGCATTTGCTCAGTTTTCTATTATTTTTTATCGAAAAATATTGATTTCAGAGAGAGTTTGAATCAGACATCTAGGAGTCGGATTCATTTTTTTATTTCTATGAGATACTAAAGTTGTAAACAAACCTAGTTAATAACTTGCTACTGATCATAGCCGACACCTTAAGGTTATTAGTTAGGAGTGCATAGTCAGTTTGTGAGGTGTATTGATCGCTACAAGTAGGAAAATACGATGCGGTCAAGAATATTTTTTGCATGCCTTGGTTTGTTATCTGTACTTTTCCTTGTTAGGAAATGTATGCCAACAGATGACAAACAAGGACAAAATTTACAATGAATGTCAAAAGCAAGAATGCTCGCTAGAAGTGGGACTTTTAGAAGGGCAAGTATTAGCTCCTATGCTGGTTGAGAACCAACAAGTTATTGAGGATATGCGTCTTAAAAGAGAGACCCTTCGCTCCTGGCGGCCTGCTAAACGGTTAAATGTTTATGTATTGGTTGCTTTTATCTCAGTTAATCCTGACGAATATGCTCAAACGGAGCGTATCTACAAAGATGCTGTTGAGAATTTTTTGAATGAGTTTCGTCAACGTAAGTCAAAAAATATTGAGGAGATAATTTCATATGAAGAATGGATTGATACGACTGAATCTACTCTTCACAGTTCCACCGAAGAACTGGAAGAATTTATGTTCGCAGAAATGCTGCAAGATTTACTTGAGAAAGTAAAGCAAGCAGATAAGGATTTGTATGATATCACTTTGGGCTTACTCGCTAAAGAGTTTGATGAGAGTATTGAAGATGTATTTGCTAGGATTGGGGTTAAACGTTCTACAGGTTTCTATCGCTTGCCAAAAGCTCGTGCTCTGGTGGCGGCCTTATTGAAGGAATTAAATCCGAAATAATGAATAAACGAAAACGGTTCATTACCAAATTCAGGTAGTGAACCGTTTTTTGTTGTTTAGTCTTTTTGGTAGAAGGAACATTCATATCCATCTGCACGAAGATTGATATCAGGCATCCAGTCTGGTGCGATAGCCATGTGCATGGCAATTACGTCAAGGGGTTGTGTTTCGTCACATTCTATAATGACTTCATCATGAACGTGACCGACAATACTGAACCCTTTTAACTGTGTCATGGAAAAAGCAAGAATATCACGGCTAATGGCTTGAACGATATTTTCGACGAACTTCGGACCGTAGCTTTCAAGTCTTTCCCAACGTTTAGCAGTTCCTGTACCCTCGTAGGTGACAGATTCCCCACCAAATCGGTTCTCACCCATCTTGGGTTTGACATAGGCGAGTTTGCGTCCAGATGGGAGAGTGATAAATAACATCCCTTTTCTGACTTCGAACTGAATACCGTGCGTCTCGGTTTGGACTTGCTCTTTGACTGCAGTTTTCACAGCCCTATCCACGTCCCACCAAAAGAGAACAATATTGGGATTAGCTTGTCTCCAAGAATCCACAAGTGGCTGAAGTTCTTCTTCTAATAGCCCCATTTCAATAGCTCCCATGGCTTTTAATGCACCAACAGATCCGCCATAGCCACAGTTATGTACTAGTTTATCCGATACGGTAAAACGGTGATGTGGTCCGGCATTTCGTATATCATAAAGTCTAACCTCGCACTGATGATATGCCAGTTTTTCCGCTTGTTTAGAACTGCTAGTTCGGCATCGTGAATAATCTCCTCTCTGCTTTTTCCTTGGCTGAGTTTTCGAATAACAACATTTCGTGTGTAGGGCCAATATTTTTGAGAGAAGTGGCTTAGGACTGTTCTCTGCTTGTTGCGATTGTTTTCGGTATGGGTAACGAATCGAATATTTCCTTTTTCGTAGTGACCGTTGTTGTCGATGCGGTCGATTTCCATATTTCTGTTTGGAAGACCGTACTGCTTGATAAGGTAAAGACCAGCAGTGGTGACACTTTCGAACTTGAATAAAATGCCTCTTGCACCATAGTTGTGGTAACCTTTGTCGTTTGGATTTTCGCATCGTTGCTTTGCAGCGGTTAGCCGTCGGTCTAACCATTTTGGAATTTGACGTGGTTGTGAGCATGCTTGGCAGCCCTTGCTTTTCCCACTGGTAAGATTGTTCCGATTTTGCCATTGAATACTTTGACATCTCTGACATTGGGTGAGAACATAGCAGTGATTCATCTTTTGATTCCACCGTTTCTCTGGGCTTATGATCTTTACCCAACCGTATTGCTCGCCTACCATTTCCTGTTTGTAGGAGACGTGAGCTGCTGGTGGCGGCTTTTCCAAATGGTACTGGCTCCGATTTCCCTTCGATCCATACGAGATGGTCTGGTGTCGCTGTAAGTCCATCATAAGATATCACCTCTCTTTTTCCTTTGTAAATTACTCCTTCATGAGATACCCAATTCAGTCCATCCCAAACTTTCCTCTCTGTGGAAACCTGTTCAATGGGAACTAATCCCTTATCAGTCAAGACAAGTTCTCCTTCTGCTATACAAGCCAACTCCGCAATTTTCCCTTTCTGTCTGAGGTTGGAATTTTGGCCGTGTTTCTCAACTGGAACTCCAAACATCTGTGAAGCAGACATGCAGTAGATGTCTTTCCCTTGCTCAAAGACCTTGCTTCGCCATGTCTCGCCTGCAATATGGGACAAAACACGAGCTTCGATGGCAGAGAAATCACAGACGATGAATTTTTTACTGTGGTTTGGTACAAAAGCAGTGCGGATAAGTTGTGACAGGGTATCTTGCGTATCGTAGAAAAGTTCAGTAGCCTCTAAGTCCCCAGTTTTGAAGAGTTCTCTTGCTTCTTCAAGATCAGGAAGATGGTTCTGTGGGAGGTTCTGTAGTTGCACCAAGCGACCAGCCCATCGCCCAGTTCGGTTAGCACCGTAGAATTGAAACATTCCTCTAGCTCTTCCGTCCTTGCAGACACAGTTCATCATGGCTTGGTATTTAGAGACACTGGATTTGGCAGCCTGTTGTCTCAATTTAAGGACTTTAGTCGTCTTTTTATCAACGGTTTTAAGTAGCTCTTTAACAGCTTTCTTATCAAGTGAATCAGTGGTTACTCCGTGTTCCCGTAACCAACCAATCATCTGAAGGACAGAGTTGGGATTTTCAAGTCCAGTGAGTTCTTTCAATTTAGCTTGGATGTTGGCTTTGCTTTCTTCATCAATGGCAATAGCTGCTTTGACGAAATCCACATCAATACCAATCCCACGGTCATTGATGATTTGGTCTTGGTGGTATTCCTCCCAAACGAAGTTAGGAACTGGAAATTTTTTGAGTCGGTTTTTAATAGCTAGCTCGACTTCGACATCCCGCTTATTATAGGCGATAAAAGTAGTCCATTTATCTGGGGCATGGTTAGGCAAGTTACGTGTCCGACCACCGTTTACTTTGGTTGCTTTACAAGGTAAGCAGAAGTAGCGAATCAAGTCCCTACCTTCTTTAAGCTTTTGGTCTTTTAATTTGAGAACAGTACCTACCCCATCAAGTGAGAGCGGTAGTCCTAGATAGGCAGACCAAATCATGCTACAACGCCATGAGTATGGAGATAGGAAGCCTTCAGATAAAAGTTGAGGGTGATGTTTCTTCAGCCAGTTGGAAAGACAGATACGTTCAAAAGAAGAATTAAAAGCCCATTTGATGATAGTGTCGTCCACTAAAGCATGAATAATTTCTTGGGGAAGTTCTTCCTTGGTCAGGTCGAAAACTGTGACTGGTCCATTATCGACGGATACGGCAAAGAGTAGCAGTTCGAAACTCTTATCCTCCGCATAACGATAGACGCCAGACTTCCGTAAATCAACTTCTGAATACGATTCAATATCAATACTCAATTCTTTCATTGTCATTTCTTGTCCTTTCTTAAAAAGGTGGCAGGAGAGCTGCCACCAGAAGTATTATCGGCTACGTCGTAGCGGAGTTGAATTGCTTTCTTGAAGTTTCTTCTCTGCTTTTCGTTTCTTTTCCTGACGAATGTCTTCACGGATTAACATATAGTTAAAGTAGAGTCCGAGAAAGATGTAAACCCCAATCAAAATATAGCTCAAAATAATATCAAACATTTACTATTCCTCCCAACTTTAGTTCAAAAAATCATCATCATCTTCTGTCGCAAAGTCGTCCTCTGCACGAGTTCGTCCACCGAGTGGCTCTCCATCACGGAGTTTTTGGAGGTTGTTCAACCCACAGGCAATCCCCTTATTACCATTGGAGTTAAAAGCGTAGAAAGTGATGGATGCACGCCCATAGATACCTGAGTAGAGTTCAGACGTATCGATAATTTCTTGGCGGTTGCCATCAACGATTCCAGGCTTATGTGGCGAGTTGGCATTAACGAAATAGGCATTGCGATAGGCTTCATCATCAGGACGTTCTAAGTCCCCATCACGTAGAGGTGTTTTAAGGATAGACAGTGCTGGTACTGTTTTTCCGTTACCTTTGAGTTTTGATTCGCCTTCCTTATAGGCAAGCTCAATGGCAGCTTTGATTTTATCGACAGTCTCACTATCATCTTTTGGAATGATGAGTGAGGCACTGTACTTGGGAGTGCTACCATTGATAGATTTTGGTTCGTTGGCATTTAAGTAGCTGAAGCGAGTGTTTGGTCCTGTAATTACTTTAGTTGTCATATAGTTATTCCTCTTTAAATTCATTTTTTGCTAGGTTTATCTCTTGACGGCTATCGTCAATTGGAACGAGTGTTGGGTTACCACTTGGTTTTATTACGAGACCACCAAGTAGGTCGTTAAAAGTTTTCTTGCCAAGTAACTTAGTCATGGCAGTGATAGTAAGCAGTTTCTTCTCATAAGGGTCATAGCCTGCTTCAATCACTGCTTGGCTAACGGCTGACTCATCTGAGAATTTACGAGCAGAGCGACCTTCAACCAGTTTGTATCCTGGGATAGGGTGTCCATCTGTGGCTTGATTTAAAGCATAAGCTTTGATGTCATTTGCCCATGAAATCAACAGGTCTAGTTTAGGCAAAATATCAGCAATATCCTCGTTATCAAGGGTAGCTGGATTCGCAAACTCCATCTTGGCAAGAGCCAAATTATCCTCCGCACGTTTGCGACAGATATTCTTTAGTTTACAGAATTGGCAGTGTTTACCAGACTGCATATCCCCCTCACCTTTGAATGCAAGTTCAGCTTTTGGAGAGAGTACATTTTCAGCCCATTCAAGCAACTCAGTCTTTTCTATCTCAAAGGTAGATATGTTATGTTTTCGTGGTTGAAAGATTGTCATGGTAACTTTATCAAAATCATAAAGACCGTCAAACATCTCAAGAGCACCAAGTGCATAACACATCATTTGTGGGTTATGGTCTGCATCAACTAGAACACCAAGTCCGTGCTTATAATCAATAACCTGAAGAAGTCCGTCTGCCACAATAAGGCAATCTCCAGTTCCAAATCCTTCAGGTACCCACTTAGAAAAGTCCAGTCGTTGTTCGACAAGAACTGTAGGGTCACGTGAGTAGCCTCTGGCTTTCTCGACTTGTTCCATGACATAATTGCAGTATTCTTCTGCGCAATCCTGCATTTCATGATTGTAACATGCTAAATCCTCAGTCGGGTCACGCGCATTCCTACCTAAAGCTTTCTCGACTAGATAAGCACATAACTCGTGAGCATCCGTACCTTCAAGGGCAAACTCAGAGTTTACATCTGGCATATCTTCTGTTAACCGAACGGAAGGTGGGCAGTTCAACCAACGATGTGATGCAGAAGCAGATAGAATGGCGTGGTTAGTCATTACCAATCCCTCCAGCTTCTTCAAGGACTGCCGCAAAGTGTTTAGGGTCAAGAGCTGATAGAGAAGAAGCACCGTAAGCATTTAGAAGAGCACGAACCTCATTCTTAAAGCCATCTTTTGCCTTT